>QNBI01000174.1 GCA_003641675.1 Spirochaetota bacterium
CCATATCTATGATAATGCAGGACAAAGGATGAAGCAGCTCACTCTGCCGGAAGCGCCTGCTGCCGGTGTTTTCCCGTCTATGCTTGTGGAAGCTCAGGCCGGTTTTAAAACAGTACTTGAAAAGATGGAAAGGGGAGATATATTGTTTCTCTTTACAGACGGACTGGAAGAGGCTAAGAGGCACTTTAGAGATGAAAAGTTTAATATCACGGTGTGTAATGAGCCAGGCCTAAAGGAAGGAGAGCTGCATGGAAATACACATGCGGTAGGCAGCGATAATGAGGAGCTTGGAATTCCGAGAATACATGAGGTTATAAATGCGGTTTTAAGCCGCGGGAAATACAGCCTTTACAAGTATCATAATCCTATACCGGATGAGACCTTGACTTTTGATTTTAGTAGGTGCGAAGGAAATGTAAGCGAAGCTGTTTTGGCACTTATCGCTATCGAAAGAATTTTCAGAATATATCCAAACCCAAAAGCCGGAGAGACAGACAGAATATTCATTGACAGGAGAATAGATGAATTTCTGCAGGATCATTTTGACCAGTATGCAGACTATTTTTCACACAGGATTGAAACAAATGAAAAGGAGCAGTACATAGGATTTTCACATTTAAAGGAAGACGAACAGTACGACGATTTAACGCTTCTTGCGGTAAGAAAGAAATGACTAAAATACAAAAGAGATTTGACAGTATTATTCTAGCAGCGGGAATGTCCACGCGCATGGGAAAGTGGAAACTCGTCATGCCTTTCCATGACTCTACAATTATAGAAACAGCTGTGAGCAATACACTTAAAGTGTGCAGACGAGTCATTCTTGTAGGCGGGTACAAATTTATTGAGCTAAAAAATTTATTCGATGCTAATAATAATGTAAGAATAGTTGAAAATAAGGAATACAGAAAGGGGATGTTTTCGTCCATAAAAACGGCGGTTCCTCTTGTGGAAACGGACAGATTTTTTATCTCTTTGGGGGATATGCCCATGATAAATCCTGAAGTATATAATTATCTGCAACAGTTTTCAGAGCCGGATGTTGTAATACCCCAGTACAGAGGTAAAAAGGGGCATCCTGTATTTTTATCTTCCATGGTAGGAAAACGGATACTGCAGTTCGGGGATAACAGCACAATGAGGGAGGTTTTGTGCGAGTTTTTAAACCTTCATGTCCCTGTGGACGATGAAAATATTCTGCATGATATTGATACGGAAGCTGACTATAAAACTTTTTTAAAAAAATTGGAGTAATTATACCGATACTGAAAATGATTCTTAAAAAAGGGGTAAAAAACAGTGAAAAGATATACAGTTATTCTTTTTATTTTGGGGCTGGTTTTCTTTCCGTTTTATTTGTTTCCGGAAGGCGGAAGTTTGTCTGTTACAAATGGGGAGTCCGATCCTTTTTATTTTGTTCTTGATCCTGAAGGTTTCGATGAGCTGGCTATCGGTAATCCTGCACCTGTTTATGAATGGGTATCGGAATTCTTTAAAAGCAAAGAAAAAAGTGTGCCTTTCAGCAGAATAGATTCCGGTGAGACTCAATTCCTTAATAATTTATACCCCGGTACTCATCTGCTGGTCGGGTTTTTTAAAAGTAAAAATTCTTTAAGATACCCTGTAAAAGTATTGGGATTAACGGTTAAAAAAGAAATTAATTATAGAACTTCCTATACTCTGTACAGAGAACCTGTTCTCCTTACAGTTCCGGGAAACAAGGGTATTTTAAAAGACTACTTTATAGATAAAACTAATGAAATACCTGTTGTGACGGTTCCCGGAAATACTGAGACAGATACACTTGCATCGGCATCATTTTCCGATAGTTTCCGGCCTGCTACATTTACAAGGAAACGGGGTACAGAATCCGGCGTTTATCCTATTTCGGATTCCAGATTCTGGGGAATGGGCGGAACAAGAGTGACTTATTTTAAAATATTGGATAAAAAAAATAACAAGATTGGTATACAGGCATACTCAGAGAAGGGTTTCTCAAAGAGCCTATCCTATTTTCTCTATTTATATTTTAGCCGGAACAAAAAAGCAGAAAATACATATACGGTAGAAGTAAAGCCTGTATTTAAAGGGAGCAAAAACGGTTTTATTGTTTTGTGGGAAAAGGGTAAAAAGAAGCCTTTGGTTATCGGTTTTGTTAGCACGGAAGGCTCTTTTATGAATGGTGAAATTGATTTGATGAAAATTCCATTTAATGTTACTTATTCTGATATTAAAAAGGCCGACATAACGATAGATCTTACGTCATGCTGGTTTAATTTAACCAAGAATTCCTATGAGGAGTTCTTTCTCTCTACTTTGGATACTATTAGACGTTAAACCGTATTACAACAACATCGCCGTCTTGAACGGTGTAGGCCTTCCCTTCCAAACGTACTGCACCCTCTTTCTTGGCCTGTGAAAAACCGCCCATTTTTAACAGCTCTTTCCATTCGATAACCTCTGCACGAATAAATCCCTTTTCCATGTCGGAGTGTATTTTGCCTGCAGCTTTCTGAATACTGCTTCCCCGTTCGACGCTCCATGCCCGTACCTCGTCTTCGCCTGCGGTAAAGAAGCTAATGAGGTTAAGGGTCTTGTAGAGGTATTTAATGAACCTGTTTACTGCCGGCTCTTTTAGTCCCATGTCTGCCAAAAATTCCTTCTGGTCGACTGGCTCGAGCTGTGAAATATCCATTTCCGATTTGCCGCTTATGGAAAACAAATTTAGTCCGAGTGAGGAGGTTTTTTCCTCCAGTCTGCTTAAATCTGTACCCCCCTCTCCTGTATTTGCTATTATAATCATGGGTTTTACAGTTAAAAAACGGAATCCTGAAAGCATTTTAATTTCATCGGGATTAAGAAAGCCGCTGCCAAGAAATTTACCTTCGCTTAATTTTTCGTATATTTTCTGCAGGGTATGATACTCTCTGTCCCCCTTTTTCCCTTCACGCGTAAGTCTTTCCATCCTTTTTTCCACAACTTCGTAATCGCTGAAGATGAGAGAGTCGAGAATTTTCTGCAGGTCTCTTGCAGGGTCAACCGTATTAAGAGGATGAGGAACCGCTTTATCCGAAAATGCGCGTACAACAACTGTTACAGCATCTGCATTTCTGATTTCGCCCAGAGAGGCGGGAAGTATTCCCTTCTGTTCGTCAAATTGAACAGGAATATCCTTGACTAATACAGAAGCGTGAATTTTCCGTTTGGGATGGAAAAGCTCTGTAAGTTTTTCCACCCTTTCATCCGGTACGGCCACCTCGGAAAGATTAACCTGTTTTTTACCGCCGGAGTACGACACCGTAGCAGCCGTAAGTCCGGTTAATGAATTAAAAATTGTTGTTTTTCCTGCCAGCGGCAGTCCTATTATACCTGCTTCCATAAATTACATTCTACCTGCTATCCATTATTCTTACAATCCCGATTTTACTGGCTGAACTCCATAAAAAACTGTATTAAGGCTAAAAAACAATTTTACAAAATAAAAAAAATAGGTATATAATTAAGAAAACTTTTTTCGAGGAACTATTGGAGGAACTATTGGAGGAACTATTGGAGGAACTATTGGAGGAACTATTGGAGGAACTATGCTTAAAGGGATAAATTTCTGGGCTTTCCCGCCTGACGGCAGCGGAAAACCAATAAAACCTGAAAAGGCTCTGGAAATGGCCAGGAGCTTAGGATACGATAGCTTTGAACTGACCGTTGAAGAGAAAGGGGTTGTATCTCTGGAAATGTCGGAAACGGATGCAGAGCGGATAAGACGTACGGCGGAATCTATTGGTATAAAACTAGTAACAGTAGCATCCGGATTATCCTGGGGCTGCTCGCCGACTGACCCTAGTAAAGAAGTGAGAGAGAGGGCTGTCAGTAACGGTAAAAAAATACTTAAGATAGCTGCATGGCTTGGTGCAGAGACGATGCTCTATGTACCAGGTATGGTTTCTGCTGTTTTTATACCGGAATTTAAACCTCAGATTTACGACGATGTAGATAAATGGGCCAAAGATTCACTTGAAAAACTTATACCAACGGCAGAAGAGCTGAAAGTTAAGATAGGTGTGGAAAATGTGTGGAACAGGTTTTTGCTTAGCCCTGCCGAGATGAGGGCTTTTATAGACTATTTTAACTCACCCTATGTAGGGTCTTACTTTGATGTTGGAAATGTAATGCTGTACGGACATCCGGAGCACTGGATTAAAATGCTCAACAGGAGAATATTCGCAGTACATTTAAAGGATTTCCGTGTAAATGTAGGGAATCTCGACGGTTTTGTTGATCTTCTGGATGGTGATGTGGATTATCATTCTGTAATGAGAGAATTCCAAGGAATAGGATATTCCGGACCTTTTACCGCGGAAATAGTACCTGGTAGACCAGGGGCGGTAGAAAAGGCGATTGCTTCCATGAAATTAATAGAAAAGATGAATTAAAATGAGGAGTAGAGAAATGGTTAAAGTTGCGATTGTGGGTGTCGGATTTATGGGAAAAATGCATCTCGGAGTTTATACGGATAAACTGGAAAATGTAGAAGTCGCTGCGATCTGTGATATAAATAAAGACGCTTTAAATATAGAAAATTTGCAGGCAGGCGGAAATATTAAAACAGAGGGAACCAGCATAGATTTAAGCGGGGTTAAAAAGTATAATGATTATAAGGAGATGCTAAAAGACGGAGGTTTTGATTTTGTGGATATATGTCTGCCTACTTATCTCCATGCAGACGCGGCGATAGACGCTTTTAACGCCGGTTATCATGTTTTCTGTGAAAAACCGCTTGCAATTTCTGTAAAAGATGCGGAAAGAGTAACGGAAAAAGCTAAAGAAACAGGGAATCTATTCAGTGTAGGACAATGTTTACGGTACTGGCCGGCATATACGGAGGTGAAACGGCTAATTGACAGCGGGAAATTCGGCAGGGTTAAATATGCTGAATTTGCGCGTTTTTCTGTGACGCCCACATGGACGTGGAATAACTGGATTCTGGATGGGAAACGATCTGGGAATGCCGCTTTGGACCTTCATATACACGATTCAGATATGGTTCTCTTTCTTTTCGGAAAACCTAAGTCTGTAAAATCTAGCGGTGTGCAGGATAAAGACGGCAGTTTTTCACATATTTCAACCTTGTATCGCTATGATGACAAAGTGGTAACTTCAACAGGCGGATGGATCTGTTCTGACAGCTTTGGTTTTAATATGAGGGCTCTATATATTCTGGA
>QNBI01000175.1 GCA_003641675.1 Spirochaetota bacterium
ATGAGTTCTTCTATTCTCATTAGCTGGTTATACTTTGAAATTCTTTCGGAACGGCACAATGAACCTGTTTTGATCTGGCCTATTTCAAGAGCTACAACAAAATCGGAAATAAAGGTATCCTCTGTTTCCCCGCTTCTATGAGAAACCACCGCTGTATATCCGGCTTTTTTTGCCATCTCAACAGCTTCGTAGGTTTCTGTCAGAGTTCCTATCTGGTTTAGTTTTATTAGAATTGAATTTGCTACTCCAAGGTCTATACCCTTTTTAAGCCTCTTTGTGTTTGTAACAAAGAGGTCGTCTCCTACGAGCTGGACCTTCTTTCCTAATTTTTCTGTAATAAGTTTCCAGCCGTCCCAGTCATCCTCTGCCATACCGTCTTCCAGTATTAAAATCGGATATCGTGCTATTAAATCAGCATAGAAATCTACCATTTCTGAAGGTGTGAGTTCTCTGCCGTCCGATTTTTTAAATATATATTTATTCTTTTTGACATCGAAGAATTCGGAGGATGCAGGGTCCATAGCGATATAAATGTCTTTGCCAGGTATGTAGCCCGCTTTTTTAATCCCTTCTACGATAAGCTCTAATGGCTCTTCGTTGGATTTTAAATTCGGTGCAAAACCGCCTTCATCACCTACTGCGGTACTGTAGCCTTTGTCCTTTAAGACAGATTTAAGATTGTGGAAAGTTTCTGACATCATCCGTACCGCTTCATGAAAAGATTCCGCTCCCACAGGTACTATCATAAATTCCTGCAGGTCGACAGAGTTGTCCGCATGTGCTCCTCCGTTAAGCACATTCGCCATGGGTACCGGCATAAGAGAGGAATGATAGCTGCCAAGGTACTTAAACAGCGGAAGGTCGAGGTAGTCCGCCGCCGCACGTGCTGTGGCCATGGAAACACCAAGTATAGCATTTGCCCCTAATTTGCTCTTGTTTTCCGTCCCATCCAGTTCTATCATGGTTTTATCAATGTCAACCTGATCAAGAGCATCCAGCCCTACTATTTCCGGCGAAATGATGTCATTTACGTTCTGTACGGCTTTTAAAACACCTTTACCCATGTAACGTGATTTATCCCCGTCTCTAAGTTCTACAGCTTCGTGTTCGCCTGTAGATGCGCCGGAAGGAACAGCGGCTCTGCCCATAGATCCGTCTTCCAAAATAACATCGACCTCTACGGTAGGGTTTCCTCTGGAGTCGAGAATTTCTCTGGCTTCGACATACTCAATTGTACTCATTTTTTTACTCCTGTTTTTTATTTTTATAAATATCAATATGCAGATGAAAGGGTCTAATAGTCAAGTTTATATTTCTATTTCTTGACCTATAAACGATAAAAGGCATAAAATATTATTTATGAGATATTCTGCTGTGCTTGGAAAAACCTTAAGAGTTGCACCTCATGAAGTAAAATCGAAAGCCTCCGCACTTTTAATCCAGGGAGGATTTATACGTTCTCTGGGACAGGGACTGTTTTCGTATCTTCCTCTGGGCATGAAAACAATAGAAAGAATAAAGAATATAATAAGAAATGAAATGGAGCTGATAGGTGGTCAGGAAGTTCAGGTGCCTTTTATTAATCCTGCAGATATATGGAAAAAAAGCGGGAGGTACGAGTGGATTAACAGGGAAATGATACGTTTTAAAGACCGCCATAACCGTGAACTTGTACTTGCGCCCACTCATGAAGAGGCTGTAATAGAACTCATAAGGGGGAGCCTTGTAAGTTACAGGGAACTTCCCCTGCTTCTATACGAATTTCAGCTTAAGTACCGCGATGAGGAAAAGCCGAAGGGGGGGTTACTCCGGGCTAAAGAATTTTTAATGAAAGACGCCTATTCCTTCCACAGATCGTTCTACAGCCTGAATGATTTCTTCCCGAAAATGTATGCTGTTTATATGAAAATATTTAAAAAGTGCGGAATAGATGTTATAGCTGCAGAATCCGGGGTAGGCTTTATCGGAGGAGAAAAATCGTATGAGTTTCTAATGCCCTCGGAAGAAGGTGATGATACAATAATAAGCTGCACGAAGTGCGACTACCTTGCAAATAGAAACATTGCTACAGCCAGCAAGAGTTACCATTTGGGCAAACCTCTGCCTCTTGAAAAGGTATATACTCCCGGCTGCATTAAAATAGAAGACCTTGCCAAGCTGCTGGGTACCGGAAAGGATAAATGTGCAAAGAGTATTGTATATTATACCGGGAAAGGTCTTTTAATGGCTGTAGTCAGAGGCGACTACGACATAAGTGAGGAGAAGCTTTCCCGGTTTATTGAATCGCCCGTTTTAAGATTAGCCACAGATGCCGAGCTAAAAGCGGCAGGATTAGTTGCCGGATTTTTATCTCCAATAGGGATTAACACCGGAAAAATAAAGGTACCTTTAATGGTTGTGATTGATGATACAATTAAAGGTTCTGCCAATTTAATTTTCGGTGCAAATGAGGAGAATTACCATCTCAAGAATGTGAATTACGGCCGGGATTTCTCTACAGAAAATGTCGCAGATATCTCTCTACCTCACGAGGCAGATATTTGCCTGCAGTGTGGGGGAGAGCTTAAAGAAACTAAAGCTGTGGAGGTGGGCCATATTTTCAAATTGGGTGATAAATATTCGAAGACTTTAAACCTTTCCTACCAGAATGATAACGGAAAAAAAGAATATGTCCATATTGGATGTTACGGTATAGGAATAGGCCGATTACTGTATGCAATTGTAGATGCAAACCATGATAAAAAGGGGATTGTGTGGCCGCTTTCTGTTTCGCCGTATAAAGTTTACCTCATAGCAATTGGCAAATCCAGCACTGTTAGAAAGACAACGGAAGATTTATACAACAGACTAAAGCACGAAACATTGTACGATGACAGAGATGAATCCCCCGGGGTAAAATTCGCCGATTCCGATCTTTTAGGATTTCCTGTGAGAGTTGTCGTATCTTCAAGGAACTTAGGCAGGAATTTTATAGAGATCAGTGAAAGAAAAACAGGAAAAGTTATTCTTGTATCGAAGGACAGTGCAGTGGAAAAAATACTCTCTGTTCTGGCCGGTTTAAAAAACGATTAAAAGAGCGTTTAAAAGAACGATTAAAAGAGTGCTTGGTAGAGAAAATATTAGCGAAAAAGGATGTTATAGAGAAACTATGTTTGAATTAAGCGAGGAAAAAATAGATGAGATTATTTTTGCTATGGAAGATCAGGATAGGGATTTTATTATCAACATAGATACCGGTGAACTTGTTCAATTGGACTACACGAAAGCAGGTGCCCTGGAGAAGGATGAATATATAGAAATCCCGGAATGGAAGCCCATAGACGGCTACAGACTTATGGAAAACTTTATAGCAGGACTGCGGAACCCCATTTACAGGCAGGAACTTCTTGATGCTATTGCCTCGGGCAAAAAGGTTTTCAGGAATTTTAAGAATAGTTTAAAAGATAATCCGGTATTGGAAAAAAAATGGTTTGTATTTAAGGAACGTGAATTAAAACATATAATATATGACTGGTACAATACAAACCGGGAAATTAAGGGGCTGGAGAAAATTCGGTATACGATCGAGGAGACGGAGGACCTCGTCTTAAGCGATTTTGTATTTAAAAGGTGGAACGGCGATAATAGAAAGGAGCTTAAAGAACTGGATAAAAAAGCTGTAAAAAACTGGCATCCGGATTTGGAAACAGAAGCAATAGAAAAGTTATACGATGAAAGATTTTCCAGTTTGCCGGCTCTGGATGATGATAAATCTGTAGTGTTTACAGCGGATACACCGTCCAATGAAACTGCCGGTTTTTTATGGGGAGTACACCGGGTGAAGCCTTTTTATAAAAAAGACTATTTTGAAATTGTCCAGATCTGTGTTGCTGAAGAATATCGAAGTCTGGGAATAGCAAAGAAACTTTTAAAACACTTTGTTCAATTTATCCGGGATGAATATTCTTATCCCATCAATGTTACTCTATCCTATGATTTGCTTAATCTTGTTCCTTTTTTTGAAAGCTTTGGTTTTAAAACTGTTGCCAGGACTATAGAGCTTTTCAATAAAAAAGTGTTTTAAAGATTCCGTTTACCGATAATGATATTTACCATTTCCTCAAAACCCTTTCCGGAAGTATTTTGGGTTATATAGCGAGGCAGATTTGTTATATCGTCCAAGAATTTATTTATATTGGATACCGCTACGGTATATGGAAGTTCCTTAAACATCGGCTCATCATTAGGTGAGTCGCCGATAAAGATAATCCGTTCATTCAAAGTATCCATTTCAGCGCCGGTTGTATCTTTAAGAAACTGCTTAAGACAGGCAACCTTGTCGTAGTCTCCGAACCAGCAGTTAACGTGGATGCTCGAAACCTTATACGTTGCCCCTTCTTCCTCCATTATTCTGCAGATTTTGTTTACCGCCTGTTTTCCTAAGGGTTCGGTATCTTCACGGTAATCTATTGCCAGGTCAGATATTCGAAAAGGCTGGTCGGATGCTATCATGCTACCGGGAACCTCTCTTATTATTCTCTCTCCTATGGCTTTGAGCTTTTTCTGGTTTTTATCTCTCTCTTTTCCGGAAAGAAAGTACCTCCTTTTCATCTTCTTAGTTGTGTGGTTGTAGCTGAAATAAAATGAGCCGTTTTCACCGATTACACCCGCTACGGGCCACATACGGGCGATATGGTCGCACCAGCCGGCAGGCCTTCCGGTAACAGGGACAACCTTTATACCTGCCTTAAAAATTTTCCACACTGCATTAAAAGCACTGGAATCTATTAGGCCGTCTGTTGTTATAGTATCATCTATATCCGTGAAGAGGAAATTAAGATTTTTACAGAATTTTTCCTGTATCTCTTTTATATTTTCCGGCTTATTATGACCCTTAGAATGATTTCCCATATTAAAATGCTTCTATTTAAACTTTTCTAAAAGAGGTTTGCGGATCTGCTCTGTCTTATTGTGGAGTTTTTTAAGGTCATCCATAACCTTATCTACAACGTGCTGTTTTACATTTTCATCCGGTTTTATGTCCTTTAAAGCATTCGCTCTATAATCACGGCATTTTTTTACTTCGCTTACCGTATACATCATTATATCGTGTGTAGGGATGTCTTCGTCCATGTTGCCGTTAGGGTCTAATCTCAGGGTGTTCCCGTTAATTGCTACTAAAACCATATAATCGTACGATTTTATATAGGAGTCTATCTCCTTCTGACCCTTTC
>QNBI01000176.1 GCA_003641675.1 Spirochaetota bacterium
GAGTTCATGAAGAGAAGTTTCGAATTCGAAACGTCCCCGTACAAAGCTTGTTGCGTATTCTCCGGGAAGGTTATGCTGTTCAAAAAGAAGCGTGGCCAAATCGTGCCTCGCGGATTCAAAAGCGGCGGTAAGCCCGTCGAGACCTGCCCCTATTACAACGGTATCATAGGAGTCTGCTGGATGGGTTGATAAAAGGGGTTTTGAGCCGGTAGTTGAACGAGCTACCGAAGGTATAGTTAACTATACAGGATAGAAAGCCTGAGTACAAGATGTACAGATATTGGATTTAAATATAAAATAATGTAAGGTGTATTTTATGAATAACAATAAACCAAACCTAATGGGAAGTTACGGTGCATGGCTGGAAAGCTATGTAGAAAGGAAGCCTATTCTATCTATGTTGGGTGAAGAGCGGTCCGGCGTAAGCCGGCCTGGCGAAAGCGGTACAAACAGAGGACTGCCTAATGGAAACCAGCCGAATATAGAGGGGTGGAAAGAAAAAGCACAAAACAAGTTTAAAGAGCTTATAGGTTATCTGACTTTAGAAAAAAATATTAGGGCGAAGGTTGTAGGAAAAACACAATATGACGGTCTTATAATAGAAGAGATTATATGGCAAATGCCTTTCGGCCCTGAAACGCACGCATATTTTCTTAGGCCGGAAAAATATTCAGGTACTCTTCCCGGTATATTGGCCCTGCACGACCATGGGGGATTTAAATACTTCGGAAAGGAAAAGATAACACAGACAGATAGAGAGGTGCATCCATCACTAAGAAGGCATTGGGATGTATATTACAGCGGAAGGGCATGGGCAAACGAGATTGCCAAACGGGGATTCGGGGTACTCGTACCGGATGTTTTTACCTTTGGAAGCAGAAGGATAAATCCTGTTAACCTGCCGGAAGCTGCTTTGAATAAGTATCTTAACGATTTTGAGCTTTTTCAACGCCTAAAGAAGGAAGAAAAAAAAGACGCTGCCGCCGACTCCTTCGCAACTAGCCTTAATGATGTTTCACAAGAGCAGATAGACGATTACAATGAATTTGCGAAGCACTACGAGCATGTTATAGCAAAATCACTGTTCTCTGCAGGAACAACGTGGCCTGCTCTTTTTATTGCCGATGACCAGATAGCTCTAAGCTACCTCTGTTCGCGTCCGGAGATCAATGAATCCTGTATAGGCTGCTGCGGGCTTTCCGGCGGAGGGTTACGTACAAACTACCTAAGCGGAATAGATGACCGGATTAAATGTTCTGTAACGGCAGGTTTTATGTCAACCTGGAGAGACTTTGCGCTGAATATGTCGTATGCTCATACCTGGATGCTCTATGTTCCGCATCTTATTAATTATCTGGATTTTCCGGAAATACTCGGCATGAGAGTTCCGCTTCCCTCCATGGTCCTTTCAACCTATTCTGATCCTCTCTACACTTCGGAAGAAACGGAGCGGGCGGATAAGATGCTTTCAGAAATTTATGAAAGAGCAGATGCATTGGACAGATTAAAGATAAGCTGGCATCAAGGGCCTCACTACTTTAACGAGGCTATGCAGGAAGAGGCATTTTCCTGGCTCGAACGGTGGCTTAAGTGATGGCCGCTACAATGCTGAAATACCAGCTAAGGTGACAAAACAGGGCTTATGAACAGAGAAAGGTTAAATATCTGGCTGCTTGCAGTACTTGCATGTTTCTTGTGGTCAACAGCATTTGCCGGGATTAAAATAGCTCTCCGTTATTCAACACCACTCATGCTGGGAGGAATACGCTTTTTTTTAGCGGGAATACTTTTAATTCCTTTTTCCGGAAGGTTAAGGGACTATGGAAGGAATATTAAAAAGTACTATCGGATAATATTAAAAATAAGCGTGTTTCAGACTTTTATTGCATACGGCTTTTTTATGATAGGGATAAGTATAGTGCCGGCATATATCGGTGCAATCGTGGTTGGCTCGTCGCCTTTAATAACTGCCGTGGGCTCTCATTTTTTGTTAAAGAATGATAAAATCAATGTTCGTAAACTGGCAGCTGTATTTGCAGGTATAGCAGGTATAGTACTTATTGCTGTAAGCAGAAACCCTGTCACAAAAACAGGCCAAAAAGAACTAATAGGAATTGGGATACTGTTCTGCGGCCTTCTGGCGTCTGCTATGGGCAATATCTCTGTATATAAGGATAAGGGTGAAATAAATCCTGTCTTTTTAAACTCCGTGCAGATTGGCATAGGCGGTGTTTTACTCCTCCTGCTCTCTGTACCGTTTAAACAGTTTAAGCCGATAAACTTAACACTGGAGTTTATAGCTGCCCTTCTGTGGCTCTCCTTTCTCTCTGCAGCTGCATTTTCCATATGGTTTTATCTTTTAAAAGTAAAGGGTACAAAGGTTTCGGAACTCAATTTGTGGAAATTTATTGTTCCTGTATCGGGAGCGGTATTAAGCTGGATTATTCTTCCCGGCGAAAATCCGGATATTTTTAGCATTGCAGGTATGATTATTGTAGCACTCTCAATTATTTTTTACTTCTTCGGTAGACCTGTTCAGGAGAATACTGATGGGTAAGGTATATGCCCTTTAGAATTATCCTTTAGGATTATAAGGAAGGTGAGGTATGGCGGTTTTTGTTAACAGAATGCTCAATCTAAAAAAGGTTAAGGTTATCGGGTTCGATATGGACTACACTCTTGTAGGCTATCATACAAAAGAGCTTGAGAAAATTACTCATAAGCTTGTTATAGACACTCTTATAAAGGAAAAAGGATATCCGGAAGAGATTAGGAAGCTAAAGTTTAATTTTAACAGATCAATAGTTGGCCTTGTGATAGACAAGCGGAAAGGAAATCTTCTTAAACTAAGCAGGTACAGCAAGGTAAAGTTATCGTATCACGGGCTTAAAGAAATAGGGTATCCTGCACAGAACAGGCTGTATCAGGAAATGGCAATAGATATAAAAAATGCAGATTTTAAAAGCCTTGATACTTCTTTTTCGATTTCAATCGGGGTGTTGTATTCTCAACTTGTTCAGCTAAGGGAAGACGGGACTGCTCTGCCAGATTTTTATGAGATTGCAGAGGATGTAAGTTCGGCCCTGGACACGGTGCATCAGAATGATTCTCTAAAATCTGTTATAAGGGGAAATTTTAAAAAATATGTTGATGCCGACCCAAAGGTGGCACTGCTCCTGGAAAGATACCTTTACTACGGTAAAAAATTAGTCCTTATTACTAATTCGGACTATACATACACAAATGATCTTCTTAAATATGCCGTTGAACCTTTTTTAAAGAATCATACAAAATGGCAGGAACTTTTCGAGATTGTAATAACCCTTGCAAATAAGCCTAATTTTTTTACCAACCGCAGCAATTTCCTGGAGGTAGATGAAGAGACCGGGCTAATGAAGAATCATTTCGGGCCTGTTTCTAAGGGTATTTATCAGGGTGGCTGGTTTAAGAAGATTCAGACTAATCTCGGAGTGCAGGGAAGTGAAATCCTCTACCTCGGGGATCATATATATGGCGATGTTGTATCAATTAAGAAATCGTGCAATTGGCGAACCGCTCTTGTTTTAGGTGATCTGGAGGATGAAATATCTAATATAAGAGCTTCCAAGGATGTACAGCGGGAAATAACAAGCTTAATGAGGGAAAAGTCAAAGCTGGAAGCGAAGATCAACAGGTACGATATAACAAGAAGCAGAGACAGAGAGGAGAGAAGAAAAACCATTTCCAGACTGTACGAAGAAATAGATACTGTAAACGGGCAAATTTCTGAAAAACTTGCAGAACTAAAGGGCTACTTTAACCCCTACTGGGGGGAGATATTAAGGGCCGGAATGGAGGAGAGCCGTTTTGCCGACCAGGTGGAACGGTATGCCTGTATATACATGACTAGAGTTTCCGACCTATACAGTTATTCTCCGAAAACCTACTTCCGCCCGTTAAAGAGGCTTCTTCCCCATGAGATTGAGGCTTTAAAGTAGTTTCGTGCACTTCCATAGATCTCGGCAGCTTTTATTTCCCTTTTTACTGCAAGCTCTAGAAAGTCTTCTATTGTAAGGTTGTCTTAGGTTAAAGCGGGCATGGACAGTTTAAAATCCGGGGTAAACTGAAGCATAGCTTCTTTCATAAAACTGTAGCCAAATTCTTCTATATATTTTTGCGTGGTGTTTTTCCTGTTCTTCGAGGAGTTTAAGCATCTCTGTTACTTCGGCTCTTTCCGTTTTCTCCAGAAGGCTTCTGCAAAATTCCGCGGAGTCATTTTCAAAGTCCACGATTAACTTTACGATATCTTTAATATTTATAAAATTAGAATTATTTATTATGAGTAATATGATAAACTAATATGTCTTTATTTGCAACACTAAATTTACACTGTAAGTTTGGTTTTACTTTCCTTAATCATAACAAGGAACATTTTTGATTTTGAGATTGCTTTTAAGGAATGCATTTTGTTTGCTGGAAGAAGAATCGTTTCTCCTGTTTTTACCGTAAAATTATTCTCTTCTATTCCTATTAGCATATCGCCTTTAATAATATAAACAAGTGCATCGTAGGGCGCCTTATGCTCGCTAAGTCCCTGATCTTTGTCGAAAGAAAAGAGGGTAATGGTGCCGGAGTCTTTATTTATAAGGGTTTTACTGACGACAGAGTCTTTGCTATAAGCTATAAGCGATGAAAGTTTATAAACTTGAGAGGTAAGCAGAGAAGAATCCATTTCTTTTTTCAAATTATCTATCTCCTTGATTATAAATAGTATTTTGGAATCATATTCAAACTTAAAGAGTATCAATTAATAAACTTATTTGCAAATAGAATAAGATAAATTATAGGATTTTTATATTTTTCTCTTGCAAAAACTAAACCCATCTTGTAAGATACTATTGATAATAATTTCTCGATATAGAAAACAAGGTGGACTATTGAAAGAACTGAACCTGCCTAATATTCCCATTAAACGCATTAATGTTTTAGATTATGAGAAAAATGTATCGATTAAAATGGATCCTAATCTTTTATCGATTCTGAAAGATATTTCACCCTTAAAGGCAGAACTTCGGCGGAGAAAAAATTCCCGGTTACTTTCCCTTATGCTCCAGCCGAATATGCCGTTCGGCCCCGATCCTGATATACTGAGAGAATTGCTCTTTAAGGAATTAA
>QNBI01000177.1 GCA_003641675.1 Spirochaetota bacterium
CATCTTTGAAGTATTAGAACTTCAAGAAGAACTTCAGATAAAGTATACGGGCGGTACGGTTGTGCACTTTTTTATATGAGAAAAGATTGACAACCCGACGGTGGTAAAAAATATCGTAAAGAAAATATGTACACACTATGCCATACCGTACTTTACCCTAACCCCCACATTTAGCGTCTGTCCCAACTGTGGTTATATATCCGGCGAACATTTTATTTGTCCGGAATGCGGCAAAGAGGCAGAGGTTTACTCAAGAGTCGTAGGCTACTTTAGAACGGTCAAAAACTGGAACAAGGGGAAAAAGGCTGAGTTTTCCATAAGAGAAACCTTTAAGGTAAGAGGTGTATCTCAAAACACAACCACAAAGCCCTTCCACAACAATAACGACAATGAGAGCTTAAAAACTTCCAGCTTAGAGCTTAAAGGTATTACCTAAAAGTCTAAAAGATAAGAGGGTATAAATGCGAATAGGAGGACTACTAAAAATCTCTCTAATAGATTATCCGGGTAAAATAGCCGCCGTGGTCTTTACCCAGGGGTGTAACTTTAGATGTTTCTACTGTCACAACCCGGAATTGGTATACTCCAAACAATTTACAGAACCGATCCCGGGAAAAGGGGTACTGAGATTTTTACAGAAGAGGAGAGGAATGCTGGAGGGGGTTTCTATTACCGGGGGCGAACCCCTTATGCAACCTGACATAGAAATATTTGTAGAGCAAATCGCAAAAATGGGATTTATGGTAAAGATAGATACAAATGGGAGTTTCCCCGATACCCTAAAACGCCTTATAGACTCCGGCAATATCCACTATATAGCAATGGATATAAAGGCTCCGGAAAACATGTATGAAACAATCACAGGTACAAGAGTCGACCTTAAGAAAATAAAAGAGAGCATAGAAATAATAATGAAATCCGGATTGGAATACGAGTTTAGAACAACATACGTAAACCAACTATGCAAAGACGAGGCTATTAGCGGGATAAAGAAACTTATAGAGGGTGCTAAAAACTACTACATACAGAGGTCAAACCATCCTAACACATGTAACGGCAAATTGGAAGATTTCCTCCGAATAAAAAAAATCATGGGAGAAACGGTAGAGCATTGCGAAATACGCTGAATATTAAATTACCCTAAATAGGGCTTAATAGAAATGTAAAATCAAACGAAAGGAGAACATATCAATGACAACTTACGCATACGGATTCCCGAGAATCGGCAAGAACAGAGAGTACAAGAAATTAATAGAGGGCTATTGGAAAGGAGAGTTTTCAGCAGAAGATTTAAGAGAGGGAATAGCCAAACTAGAAGAGGAAATCCTCAAAGCATATAAAAAACAGGTTAACTACTATCCGACACATGAAATCACTGTCTATGACAATATGTTGGATATGGCAGTTATGATTGGTCTATACACCCCAACTGATTTCAATAAATACTTCAACCTATGCAGGGGAGAAAATGCCCTTGAGCTTACAAAATGGTTTAACACAAACTATCACTATCTGGTCCCAGATTTTTCAGGGAACAACATTCAACTAAAGAAAAATGGATACAAAAGCCTCCTAAAAAAACAACCCGGCCAACAAAAACTTCCATACCTTATTGGTCCGTTTACACTATTAAAATTATCTAAGGGTATAACAACAGATAATGAATTTGAAAAAAGACTTGAAGAAATAGCAAACATATACAGAGAGATAATAACAGAGGTCGAGAGTGTTCATATAGAGGAACCCGCTCTTGTAACGGACCTGAAAGAACGTGAGATAAGTCTTATAGAAAAAACCTATAACACAATAAAGAAAAACACCAACTGCAAGATATATCTCTTCACTTACTACGATTCAGTGGATTTTTTAGAACGCTTAATAAACCTACCAGTAGAAGCCATAGGACTTGACTTTGTAAGTAACAATAAAAACTTAAAAGAGATAGAAAGAATAGGGTTTCCAGAGGATAAGATACTAATAGCAGGCATTGTTAACGGTAGAAACGTATGGAAAACCGATGCAACCAGTGCAATAAATATATTAAACAGACTATCCAAACATACGAAAAATCTATGGATATCTAACGCAGCTCCCCTGTATCATCTTCCCGTAACAACGGAGGGCGAATCATTGGAAAATGAGCTTAGAGAAAGACTTGCCTTTGCTACAGAGAAATTAGCCGAATTAAGAGAAATAGCCACATTTTTTGACAACCAAAGCATTGCAGAAGAAAAAACAGAAAACAAAAAATCCGAATACTCTCCACCATCGGAAAAATCGGAAAACCTTCCATCCTTTTCTTATACCCAAAGAAGAGAAATTCAGAAATCCATATTCAACCTGCCGCTCTTCCCATCAACAACCATAGGAAGCTTTCCGCAAACCCCGGAGGTACGAAAAAAGAGAAGACAATTTAAAACAGGCAAAATATCAGAGGATGAATACGACAAATTCATCAGGGATAAGATAAAGGAACTTATTAAGTTACAGGAAGAAATAGGTCTGGATGTACTTGTCCACGGAGAGTTTGAACGCTCGGACATGGTGGAATTTTTCGCAGAAAAGCTAAACGGAATAGCTACGACAAAAAAGGGGTGGATAATATCCTATGGCACACGATGCTACAGACCAGCGATAATCCACTCCGATGTATCAAGATCTAAGGCAATGACACTGAACGAGATAACCTATGCTCAAAGCCTTACCAACAAACCTGTTAAAGGGATGCTTACAGGCCCGATAACCATACTTGCCTGGAGTTACATACGAGAGGATATCCCGGAAGCCAAAGTAGCATATCAACTCGCCTCCGCCCTACGAGAGGAAATAGAAGACCTGGAAAAGGCCGGAATAAAAATAGTACAGATAGATGAACCTGCCTTCAGAGAGAAAGCACCCATAAAACGACGAAATTGGGAAGCATACTTTAGGTGGGCAATCGGGGCATTTAACAGCGCAGCCGTGTCAAGACCCGAGACTCAGCTACATACCCACATGTGTTACTCCGAATTCGGTGAGATTATAGAGTATATAAACAGAATGCACTTCGACGTAATATCGATAGAGGCAACGCGTAGTAGAGGAGACATTATAGAGGCCTTTGAGCGTGTGGAATTTGACCGTCAGATAGGTCTCGGGGTATGGGACATTCACTCTCCCGTTATACCAAAAATTGAAGAGATGAAAGAGATAGTAAACAGGGCACTTAAGGTTATCCCACGAGAAAACTTCTGGATAAATCCAGACTGTGGATTAAAAACCAGACAATGGGAAGAAACAATTCCTTCCCTAAAAAATCTTATGCAACTGGTAAAAAAACTAAGAGAAGAACATTAAAAATAGTTATGGTTTTCTTTTGTGCCGCTTATCAAGCCTAAGAACCGATTCGTCGATGCCCATGCTCTTCAATTGGTTTATTAACCTGTGGCGCAACCTGTTAAACTGATGAAGCATCTGGTAGATAACCACCCTATCCACTCTCATATCAGGTTTTTCCCCTCCTTTAGTAGGACCTTTGAAAAATTTCCGAATTCCTATTCTACCCGACTACTTATTTTACCGGTAAAAAAGAAAACAACAGACTTAACTATTTTCTGGATATAGGTATTTAACCCTTCCTTCTCAAAACGCCGCACGGAGACATAGATAAAAATATCCGAATAAACCCTAAATCTTTCAATCTCCGAGGCCCTGTTTATATAATCAATATCTTAACTATTCAGCTTAATTGAGATGCTTAGACAAGCCATTAACATCTGCCATCATAAAATCAGGATATTTCCCAAGAAAGAGTAATGTCAAAACGTCATTCGCGGAAACCCCTTGCTTTCTGCAGGTAGAAATATAGCTTCTGATTCTACAGAAGAATTTGGAACCTTCAGGAGATCGAAAACATCCGGCGATTTTCTGGTGAACCTTAGTCATTCTTAAATCTTTTTCACCTTGATTATTTGTAAAGGGTACAACCTTACTATCCATGAAGCGAAGTACATCTGCTTCGAAGTTTTTTAGCCGTTCCAAAAGGTTTCTTGCCATTGACCATTTTAAACGCCCACGCTTTGTTCAATTTTCACGCTTCTAAACCCTTTGATGAGAGCGTGCGGTATAGGGGCGACAGCGGGTAGAACCAAACAGATTTGATCGGCGCTTTCGGTTTTCCTGTTTTATAGTTACGAGTAAGTCCGGTTGTTTCTCCTACCTTCACCCAATTAGCGGCTTTATAGCAGGTACCCTGGAATCGATCATTCTCAACGTAGGTTTCCAAAAGAGCAATAGGATGCCCATATTTGTCCTCCCAGTCTGCTGAAACACGCCGGCTGATTTTCGCTAAAAGATGACTTGCTAAATGCTTAACCCTTACTTCAGGTAAAATCAAGAATCGCATGTTGTTGGCAATATGGGAGAGCCCTCTCCTGCGGCCTTCTTCATCCCATCCAATAAAGCGATCTCTACATGAAACTCTCCATGCAGGTGCACCAAACAGCAAGCACCCGAGTATGCGATCCTCACAATCATAGACAAGATATCGAAGATTTTCGCCAACAGGACCACTGTACCCAAGATAGTGAAAGTGAGATAAAAGAGATCTGAAAAGTTGTGCCTGTTCTTGCGTCTCTACCTTTCTAATCTGAATCGGCTGAATTACTGATAAACTCTCATTAATAGGCTGATATTCCGGTTTTTCATGTTTGAACTTATACCGATATTCGTTGTTTGCAGACCGAACCGGGGCAGGAAGGTCTATAAGGTTCTCTTTGTAAAGCTTTCTTAGCAATGCCCTGGCGGCTATATCTTTCGGCCTTCCCGCATCATTCTTCCAGTCCCATAAATGGCAGAGTTCTTTAGAAATCCGAGTACGGTGCCAGTTTGGATGAGACACAATGATAGACTGGATTGTTTTGATATCTTTATCTGTTACTGTCCGACCCTGAACTCTTCGACTCACTTCCATGAATCGAACTGTAGCATATTATTCCTGGGGAGTCCATAACTTCATGCGACTTTTTTCGTATTGAGCTGAATAGTTACAAACATAATAATATAAAAACAATGTTTATATCTGGGAGGGTATATGCTTAATAATTCAGGCTGTCCGACAACCCCTAAAAAAGAGAAATCATTGAACAAGATGATAAGATAGAGTAAACTTACA
>QNBI01000178.1 GCA_003641675.1 Spirochaetota bacterium
CGCTTGGAGGACACTTCCATAATGACTCCGGCACTGCCGTTGCAAATTCGCTTGCTGCAATCGATGCCGGAGCTGTGCAGGTGCAGGGAACTGTAAATGGCTGGGGAGAACGTACAGGAAATGCAAACCTATGCACGTTAATTCCAAATATCTGCCTTAAAACGGAATACGAAGCAAATGTATGCAAAAATCTCAAACGCCTTACCAACCTTTCAAGATTTGTAGCGGAAGTTGCCAATATAATTCCCGATAAACGTATGCCCTATGTCGGGGAAGCTTCCTTTAGTCATAAAGCGGGCCAGCATGTAGATGTTCTTAACAAGGCTGCTCATTTAATGGAGCATATAGACGGGAGTCTTGTAGGTAATGAGCGTAAAATACTCCTGTCCGAACTTGCCGGTAAATCCACAATTGTACGCAAACTTTCAAAATATGGTGAATTCGATAAAAGTTCACCCGTGGTTAAGGAATTAATTACTGAACTTAAGAAAGCGGAAAATAAGGGTTATGAGTATGAAGCGGCAGAAGCGTCCTTCGATCTTATTATGAGAAAAGCCCTGAAAAAATATACTCCTCTGCTGGAGCTGAACAACTATCATCTTGAATCCTATAAAACAGGTGAAACAGATGCCAAGACAGTAGGCAGATTATTCCTAAAGGTTAAAGATAAAGAGGTAATGGGTGCAGCGGTCGGTGTGGGGCCTGTCGAAACTCTCGACAAAGCAATACGGGATGCTATTGTCCCGTTCTATCCCTTTATTAATACTATTAAGCTGACAGACTACAGAGTCCGTGTTTTAAACCCCGAAAGCGCAACAGAGGCTAAAGTACGTGTTTTTATAACATCCAGCGACGGCCATATTTCATGGGACACTGTAGGAGTATCCCGGAATATAGTCGAGGCATCCTGGCAGGCTCTTATTGACAGCATGGAGTATTACTACAATAATTATATTCTAAAATAGTCAGAAAATATTTGCTGGCAGTATTAGGAGGTTTGCTTTGGCGCCTGTAATTATTTATTTAACGGGATTTAGACAGCATGCAGGTAAAACCTTTATGAGCCTGGGCATTATATCCATGCTTAGAAAGGTTATGGACCCTGCTTTAATCGGTTATATTAAGCCTGTCGGGCAGGAACTTGTATCTCTGCCAGATGGTGCAAAAATAGACAAGGATGCATACTTAATCCAGGCTTTTTCCAGGATACCGGGTATTGATTTGGAAGCAATTTCGCCGGTAAGGCTCGGGTCCGGTTTTACTCAAAATTATCTTTCCAGTAATGACCAGCTTGAGGAAACTCGGAGGCTGGAAGATAAAATTAGAAACTCCGTTAAAGAACTTGAAAAAAAGAAAGTTATTATTGCAGAAGGTTCAGGGCATCCCGGAGTCGGCGGTATTGTCGGGCTTTCAAATGCGGATGTCGGCAACATAATAGATGCAGATATAATTTTCCTTTCCGGAGGGGGAATAGGAAAAGCGCTTGATATGCTGGAAGTAGATCTCTCCTATTTTTTATACAAGAAAAGCCGTGTCCGGGGAATTATCTTTAACAAGCTATTCCCGAAAAAGATAAAAACTGTTTCGCAATTTATTACGGAAGATTTAATAAACAAAAAGTACGGAGCCTTCGGGGGGCCTTTACGTATTTTAGGATTTATGCCCCAGGTCGATTTTCTTTCAAAGCCTTCCATGCTTACTTTGCAGGACAAACTAATAGATTCAGAAGCTCTTAACGATATAACAAATAAGAGTTGGAAAATACCCTGTGGGTCAATAAGGGTAATTTCAGTTCCATACAATAGCCTTAAACTGGACTCCTATCTTAAACCAAGGGACCTTGTTATTCTGGGGGCAAGTTCCAAAAGGAAAATAAGGAAAATTGTGGAATATTCAAGGGAGAATTTGTACACAAAAAGAATCGGCGGGATTATTCTGACATGCGGAAGAACAGACGTTCTGGACCAGGATTTAAGAAATTTAATTGCATCTTCCGGTATCCCGGCTCTTTATATTCAGCAGGATACAGCTACTGCAGAGGAAACGGTTCTTAAAATATTCGAAAACACAAAAATTCAGGTATTTGACAGCATTAAAGTAAAAGAAATCGAAAGGCTGTTCGAGGAATACTTTGATTTCGATAAATTCCTCGATACTTTTAAACTTAAAAGCTAAGAGTCAAACTACAGTTCAATATTGGTTCTTGTGTTTTTACTATGCTTTCTGTACTTTGTATAAAATATTTTTTATGAAAAAACGGCTTTCACCTCAGAAATGAAAACCGCTTTATTCCTTTTATAGCCCCTAGGGGAGTTGAACCCCTCTTTGAAGAATGAGAGTCTCCTGTCCTTCCGATAGACGAAGGGGCCATATATCATGGAAGATATAGAAAAAAGCTTCCCGGGGAGGACTCGAACCCCCACGACAAGATCCAGAGTCTTGGGTGCTACCAATTACACAACCGGGAAGTAATTCGGATATGGAATTTAACAAAACGAGGCCTAATTGTCAAGGAATATTACTATTTTTACTATTTTTGCAGAATTTAACTATTCGTCATCCTCATCTTGTGAAAGTAAAAATTTAAACTCTTCTTCTGAAACAATCTGCTGCCCTTCCCTCTTCCTTCCACTTAACTTTTTTAGTTCCTCATCTATATCTGCAGCTGTTTCTTTCTGTTTTTCTCTTATTTTTTTAAAATTATCTATCAGGTCAGAGAAATAGTAGGCAATAGAGATATTCTTGTTAACAATATCATCCAGTAATTCTATGAATAACTTTTTTACCTTTTTTAAATTCCTTAAATTTTCTTCTTTTTTTATAAATGTCTGGCTTTCCTTAAGCAAGCCGGCAACTTTGTCCACAGCCTCATCTAAAAACAGAATATCATCTACAATTTTACCGGAGAAAATATCCGCATCTATGGTAAGCTTTAAACCGTCAGAAAGTCGTTTTATTAGTAAAAGAAGGTAAAAAATGTCATCTTCATAATTAATTTGCTTTGTCATGGCTCATCTATAATTTTCGGCTAACCTTACAATCTACTTTATCTTCATGTCAACTTGACATTGAATAATCTTTATGTTATCTTCCACACACCCTCTTTATCCGCACAGATATAGGCGGATCAAACTGACCACAAGGAGGAATATATGAGAAAATATGAATCGGTAATAATTTTTAATACCGAAGAGGGAAATTTCGAGCAGGGTAGAGAGTTCTTTAAAAAACAGCTGGCTGAATTCGGTGCACAGGTTATCAAAGAAGAAGACATGGGAGAACGAAACCTTGCATATCTAGTTAAAAAACACGACAGAGGACATTATTACCTCTATGAGTTTGAATCATCACCCGAAAAAATTAAAGCAATAGAAAAATCGATTAAATTAAGGCCAGAGATACTAAAAGTTCTCTTCGTTCGTAAGGACAAGTAGTCTATCCTGTAATAATGGAGGGAATAAAACATGGCAGATATTAATCATGTCGTTGTTGTAGGTAGATTAACACGTGACGCAGAATTAAAGTATACCAACAACGGCTATGCAGTAAGCAAGGTTTCTATTGCTGTTAACCAGCGGCGGAAAATTAATGACCAGTGGACAGATGAGGTTAGTTTTTTTGATGTAGTTATATGGGGTAAAACTGCCGAAGCCTTAAAGGACTATCTTGTAAAGGGTAAGCAAATAGGAATAGAGGGGAAGCTTCACCAGAGCAGATGGGAACAGGAAGGTAAGCAGAGAAGTAGAGTGGAAATCGTTGCTTCTAACATTCAACTCCTTGGCGGAAACAGAAGCAGCACGTCTCCGTCTCCGGGAACATCATCTAATGGAGCTTTCCCGGAAGCGGCAAATACTGCTAATAAGGAATTCCCCGATAACTTTGATGATGATATCCCGTTTTAAAAAACAAACTATTAACATTCAAAATAAAAGCTAAATTATTTAAGGAGCAAAAAATGAGCGACAGAGATAAAAGATACGGAAATGACTCAAATGACAGCCGTTCCCGCGACACAGGCGGCGGGCCGTCTTCAAGGCCGCGGCAGAGACTATATACACGAAAAAAAATCTGCAGGTTTTGTGCAAAAAAAGCAACAATAGACTATAAAGACCCTGCTACACTTAGAAGGTTTACAACCGAAATGGGGAAAATACTGCCAAGAAGAATTACAGGCACATGTGCCAAACATCAAAGGCAGCTCGCAAAGGCAATTAAACGGGCAAGAGCCATTGCTCTTTTACCCTATACTACAAAATGAAATAACAATGCTTCAAGGACGATATAACAGTATCTGGATAGAAACATTTCTATTTGCCATCTCATCCGTTTTCCTATATCAGTTGTCTTTCGGTATATTTTTCTTTCTTATACCATTACAGATTTTGTTTATAAGGCAAGGGGAAAAATACTTTACTGCATCTATCCTTGTAACGTTTATAGCTATTGCATTGATAAAATTTATAAGAATAGAACTTGCCCATATGGAGGGTGGACTGGGGGTCTTTTTCCCTCTGGAACTGGCTATACTAACAGCTTTTCTTGCCGGCATTTACTTAATTAATTATGAAAAATTTAAGAAGTTTAACATCTTAATTCGTCTTTTTATAATTACAGCCGGTTTTGGTTTGGCTTCTATACCGGTGATTTTAGCTTTAAGGGTAAACGAAAATTTTCTGGCACAGATGAATGATCTTTTCTCAGTTCTTTCTTCGTCCCTTCAAAAGGTATTTTCATCTAATTCCAGCACAGAAATACCGTTACTCAGCAAGATATTAAGTCCAGAAGCTTTAAAGAAGACAACCAAGG
Source organism: Spirochaetota bacterium (assembly GCA_003641675.1). Lineage (GTDB taxonomy): Bacteria > Spirochaetota > Spirochaetia > SZUA-6 > SZUA-6 > SZUA-6. The sequence goes on from QNBI01000178.1 coordinate 4,807, forward strand.
CAGTTTTTTTTAGAAGCTATATTTTCGATTATTTTGTCCTAATTTCATTTTCCTGGTGGGCTGGTATTAGAATTGCCTTTAAGTACAAAACAGCTGCTTTAAAAAACCCGGAAAAACCACATAAAATTCTGCAATTATCAGAGTTAAAACTGGAAGAATATTATGTATGGCCTCTTATTCTTTCCTTGGCAGTGATTCTTCTTGATCTATGGGTTCATACGGGAGTATTAGCTGCAATAGCATGGAATGCTGCTCTTATTCTGCTGCTGCTCTACGGGCTTGTAGGCATAGCTATAATCAAATTCTTTCTAAAGTTTTTTAA
>QNBI01000179.1 GCA_003641675.1 Spirochaetota bacterium
CGACAGGATAAAACCCGGATACTTCGCAGATATTAAGGATTTTGATATTGTGGTAACCGACGACGGAATCCCTCCCGAGTACGAAAACTATATAAAGAACCTTGGAATTAAGCTTATTATAGCATAAATAATTCTCCTCTCTTTTAAAGAAAAATAATTTTATCAGAAATTAATAATATCCCTTTTCTAAACATAGAAATATATTTTATAATTCTTCCAATAAAAATAGGAGTTATTATATGACAGATTTTGGAAATCTTGACTCTCTTAAAATTACCGTTTTAGCAGAGGATTCTGTGCTATACGAAAGCCCCTATCTTGGCCAACACGGAATATCAATGCTGTTAGAAGCCTTTTCAGAAAATAATACAAAAAATATCCTTGTTGATGTCGCTCAAAATCCCGAGGCTCTGCTTAAGAATATGGAGCTTATGCAGAAAGACCCTTCTCTAATCGATATGATTGTTCTTACACATTGCCATTATGACCATACACAAGGACTAGCCGAAATTCTAAAACATATCGGAAAGAAAAATATCCCTGTAGTCAGTCATCCGGATTTATTCCGTCTTAATTTTGTTACCGATCCTTATCTTCGGCACGTAGGAGTTGGAGATCAGGATTCCAGAGAAAAAATAGAAGCTGCCGGAGGCATTCTTTTTCTAACACGGTCTCCCCTTCAGCTATTTCCGGGTTTGTTTACAACCGGAGAAGTGCCCAGAAAAAATGATTTCGAAGAAGTAGGCATTGATTTAAAAACAATTAAAGACGGCAAAGTGATTGATGACCAAATGCCCGATGACATTTCTGTAATTGCCAGGATAAAGGGAGAGGAAATTTTTATTATCACGGGGTGCAGTCATGCAGGTATCGTCAATATAAGTCAGCATGCGCAGATTATTAGCGGCGTTAAAAAGATAAAAGGGATTATTGGAGGATTTCATCTTATCGAAGCAAAGACCGACCGTATTATAAAAACCGTAACCGCCTTAAATGAGATGAAAGTTGAAAAATTATTTGCAGGACATTGCACGGGATTTCCGGCTCAAGTAGAACTATTTAAGGTTTTTAAAGAGCGTTTTGAGCCTTTGCATACCGGAATGGTTATTACGGTATAGTTAAACAACCCGGGTTATATTACATACATAATTTTTATTTAAAGGCTGCACATCACAAAAACAGAAACAAAAAGGAGCCCGCTTTTAAACCAGGCTCCTTTTATTACATTTCTCTGCTGACAGCTAACTATTATTATTCGAAATAACGTTCTCTAGGCCACTCATCCATTAATTTGGATATCTCATCTTTCTTACGGCTGTAGCCAATAAAATAAATAATAAGTCCTATAGCCATCCATATAGCTGCATAAAGAAGTGCTTTCCACCCCTGCAGATATAAAAGATAAAGTGATACAAGAATACCGATAACCGGAAAGATCATAAACCATTTCTTTTTGTAGAAACCCGGAAGCTTTTCATAAAGTTCGGGATATTTTTTTGGAACAATAAGCACTGCAATATGAGTAATTATCCAGTTGTAAAGAAACATAGCCACTATAATTTCAGCCACAAGCTGAATTGTCCCTGTTGTAATTAATAGTATAGCAATTAAAACCGTGCCCAAAAGCCCAAAAACCGGAACACCAAAACGATTTAACATGGTAATTTTGCCACCAAAAATCTTATCTCTGGAAAGACCAAAGAAAACACGCGCCCCAACTGCCTGTTCTCCATTATGAGAAGAAAGTATAGCAGCCCAAGCCACAATTACAATAAATGCAACTCCCAAAGCGCCCATATATTTGGAAGCTACAGCGGCATAAGGAGCTTTTGCAGAAGCAAATTCATCCCATGGCATAACCGCAGTAGAAACAAAAGCAGATCCAACATAAAGTATTGCCGGAATAAGTGCACCAAGCATAACACCCCAGGTAATAGTTTTTGCCGGATTTTTTGCTTCTTCTCCGAGATCAGCCGCTAAAGTAAGACCAGCATAGGCAAAAATCAATAACGATGCACCTTTCATAACCCCGGAAAAACCTAAAGGAGACCCCATAGCTATATTTGCTCCTTTCATATGCGGCAGGCCTAAAATAATATAAACAATAATACCTGCCACCATAAAGAGAAACAAAACATTCTGCACAATAGAAACGGTTTTTACACCCAATAGGTTAATTATAAAAAAGACAAGCGTTACAACTACAGCACCAACTATAATCGGAACTTGAAAACTAATTCCAGGCAAAGCATTAAAATAAGAAATAAAAGCCTGAGCTGTAATTGCTACCGGACCAATAAGAGCTAGCCACATACCCCATCCCGATAGAAACCCAAAGGGTTTGGAAACAATTCTTGTCGGGTATACATAACTCTCACCCCCTTCCACCGGATAGAGCAAATTAAGAAAGATCGTGCTTAACCCCACCAATAATACCGGGATTATCCCTATTGCATAGGATACCCATGTAAGTGCCCCTGCATATTTTGCTGCTATACCGGTTATTATAAACACACCTGCGCCAATTACAATACCTGCTGTAATAGACGTCACATCAAGAATACCCAGCTGTCTATGCAATTCTCTTTTACCCAAAATAGCCCTCCTTATATAACTAAAATTATTTTTCTGTAATTATGCACTAAAACTTATACATATACAATACATTTTTTTATTTTTTTCAATCCAGGCCTTTTCTGCAAATATTTAACCTTTTAGTACAACTTTATACTAAATTAAAACCCGGTATCTACAGATATTTTAAATATTTTCTTTAATGAATGAAACTAATATACTAAAAAATCAGCTTCTCTGTGATTTGTACTGGTCCAGAAGATTCTTAAACAGTTTTGGCACAAGCTCCATTCTCTCCGGCGGTTCCACATACGCTATTCTCATCTGGGTAAGGCCTGGATTTTTTCCACTTTTCAGAGAAACACCGCTGTAAAAACCGCCCATAGGGGCTGTTAAAAGGGTATATTTAGTCTGATGTTTGCCTCCTCCCGTGTCATCTAGCACGACTGCCCCTTCCCCGGCACAGTACATTACAAAATCATGCGCACTAAAACCCGGGCCTACATAGTTTCTCACATCAACAACCGAATAAATCGCAGCGGAAGGGGCAGACATAATTATGCCGGGTAATTCTTCTTTAAACCCGGAGTAGAGCTTCTTCTTAATCTCCCTGTAGTAGGAACGCTGTTTATTGTACCATTTATTTAAATCCCCAGTACTTTCATGGGCAAGGGAACCGAAAATATACTGTCCTATTGCATCCGGACAGAGATTAGCAGTACTTTCAGCAACGGCTCTTCTGTGAAACTCCTCGTTATCCGTAACTAAAGCTCCTATTCTAAGCCCGCATGCATTCCATACCTTAGATGCAGTCTCTATGCTTATCCTTCTCCCCTCGATTCCGGGCACATCACTCTCTGTAATACCCCATATACTCACTGCAGGTGCATCTTCATAGTACAGTTCCCGGTACGCTTCGTCGCTTATAATCCACAAGTTGTACTTAACAGCAAGGCGCGCAAGCTGAATTAGCATCTCCCTGGAGTAAAGCTGACCTGTGGGGTTATCGTAGGGTATAACAAGAATTCCCCCCGGCCTGTACGATTTAATTGTCTTTTCGATTTCTTTAATATCGGGAAGCCGGAAAATACCGGAATCATCGAGCTCCCGTGTTACAGACACTACGCCTCTACCGATTCTTCCGGCAAAGGCTGAATAGTTTGTATATGCAGGGTCTATCACTAACAGAGGCTTTTCGCCTGTTCTATCCGAGCCTGCTTTTCCGCAGACCCCTAAAATCACCAGCTCCATAGCCTGCGAACCGCCGTCTGTAACCTGAACATTAAGCCCCGTAGTATTAAAACCGCTCGATGAAATAATATTAAGAAATGCCTCTCTCGTCTCATCGGTTCCGACTGTCGCTGTATACTTTACAACCCCGTCTTTAAAGGGGCTCCCCTCATCTCTTAGGCCAGACATCCGCTTAATCATCGCAGGGTGCATTGGAAGCGATACATTTCCTATGGCTACATTTACTGCATTCACACCGTCTTTTCTCATGGAATACTCTATCTGTGCAAGCCTTATTACAGACGGTTCTCTTGCAGATAAATAATCGGATATTGCAGGTTTCATGACCGTTGCACCTCCTAATTTAAACTAAATGTGAAAGAAGTAATTGTCAAGATTACCAGGAAAGCCTAATGCCTCTGTCAGGCTTAAAACTTGCAGCCTACTTTACTACGCCCAGTTCCTTACCTATCCTTACAAAAGCTTCCAGAGCAAAGTCTATCTGTTCCTGCGTATGAGCCGCGGAAAGTTGTACCCTTATACGCGCCTTTCCACGAGGCACAACGGGGTATGCAAAACCGATTACATAGACACCCTCATCGAGCAGTTTATCCGCCATGGAGACCGCTGTTTTTTCATTATAGAGCATGATAGGGACAATAGCAGTATCTCCTGAGACAATATCAAAACCGGCAGCCTTTATCCTCTCTTTAAAATGTGCAGCGTTTTCATAAACTCTCTTTCTTAAACCTGGTTCTTCTAAAACCAACTCAAGAGCTTTAATCGTAGCTCCGGCAACTCCAGGGGACAAGGTATTGGAAAAAAGGTACGGGCGTGAACGCTGGCGTAGAAGTTCTATTAGCTCCTTACGTCCGGATGTGCACCCGCCGGAAGCCCCACCCATAGCCTTGCCGAAAGTTGTAGTTATAAGATCGACCCTTCCTTCAACACCGCAGTACTCCGGGGTTCCTCTTCCCGTTTCGCCTATATACCCCGTTGCATGGGAATCATCTACCATAACAAGAGCATCGTACTTATCCGCTAAATCACAAATCCCTTTAAGGTCTGCAATATCACCGTCCATGGAGAACACTCCGTCCGTACAGATTAGTCTGTACCGGGCTCCGCCTGCTTCCTTTAAAACCTCTTCCAGACTCTGCATGTCTCTGTGTCTAAACCGGTATCTCGATGCCTTACAGAGACGCACACCGTCGATAATAGATGCGTGGTTGAGTTCATCGGAAATAATTGCATCCTCTTTATCAAGAAGCGGCTCGAATAGACCTCCGTTGGCATCGAAACATGCTGCATAGAGCAG
>QNBI01000180.1 GCA_003641675.1 Spirochaetota bacterium
ATTATCCGAATCCCTGTTGGGCGGTTCGGTTCCTTTAGAGAATAGGTCAACATCACCATCCTGTGCCCCATGTCCTGAATAGTAGAATAGAAAAAGGTCATTAGGACCTATTTCCGAATTAATTGTATTAATATCCGCTAAAAAATGATCTTTAGATGCAGTAGAATTCGTTCGCAGATAGACTGTAAAACTCTTTTGTTTAAGCATAGCTGCTACATCTATTGCATCGTTATCGGAATATGTAAGGTTTGGAGATTGGCCTTCTGCAAGTGTATCTATATATTTGGAGATTCCATATACCATAGCATAGCTTTTAGGCAGGTTTAAGTTTTGTGAACATGAAAGGATGAAAAAAAAGGGGGGAACTAAAACAAAAAGCAGAACAGACAGTTTCGGGTCGGCAGCTATTTTCACAATCGTCTCCAGAGTACAAGAGGGTACAATTTTAGCTGGATAGAAAAAATGTGAGACGAAGAGTACTGCATGTCCGGCCTAAAGTTATATATATAGGGCAGAACAGCCGTGAAAGAGATAAAAGGCATGGTATCCGGTACAACTTCCAGAAAGGTTTCCACGCCCATAGAGGGGTAGAAAAAATCGAGGTTTGTGTAGTCGTACTCATTAATGGAAGCAAAACCTGCAACACTTCCTCCTGCCCACATGCTTAATCTTAAAAATCTCCAGGGCAGAGGCCTCTGATAAGATACATAGAGTTTAATATAGCTATTGGAATAGCCTTTGTACAGGTAGCCGTACGATAATGAAGAAATAGACCAATGGGTATAGCCGACAGCACTGCCAAAGTGGAGATTATCTGTAAAAAGAGGTAATTCAATACAAAAGTTATAGTCAATACCAGGCTGCATTTTTACAGAGTATGTTGAATTCTTGTTTAATGCAATCCCGGTACCGCCCGACAGACCAACGGAAAAACCTCTGCTTTGTGCAAACATAGGAAAAGATAAAATGACAAAAATAAAAAAAAGATATATATTCTTCTTAAACACTTTAGAGATAATGTTGTAAAAGGAAGGTAATATCAAGAACAAAAATGAAGAAAACAATAATTTTATTAATTCTAACTATAGCACTGTTCAGTTCTTTTTCTTCTTGTAAAAAGAAAGAGGAAATAAGCACAATACCCCTACCGGCGACACCTGCTTTTACAATTGGTACTCAATGGGGGGTTATTACATCACATTTTTTACGTTTAAGGAAAAACCCGGACAGCAAAGCACGCATACTGACTCATCTGCGGAAGGGTACACTTGTTGAAATAATGACAAAATCCACAAAGAGAGAAAAAATTGAAGGTCAGGATTCTTACTGGTACCAGATTAATTATAATGGACTTAAAGGCTGGATATTCGGCGGCTACTTAAAAGAATTTAATTCAAAAAATGCAGCATTAGAATATGCAAAAGAGCTTAAATAACAATGCAGGTTTTTTTAAGTGTATTGCCATGGATATTGCCCGTTGTATTGGGTGCTGTAATAGGCTACATAACAAATGCCATAGCTATTAAAATGCTCTTTCGGCCTCTTTCGGAAAAAAGATTCCTTGGTATCAGAATACCCTTTACGCCAGGGATAATTCCAAAGCAGAGATATCAGCTTTCGGACAACATAGGAGAAATGGTTTCCAATGAACTTATAACCGAAGAAGCCTTAAAAAGCCAGATTTCAAGAGAGGAAACAGTTGGAAGGTTTAAGATTGCCGTATCATCGGTAACTGAAAAACTCCTGCAGAGCCGTATTACAATTAAGAACAGAGAAGATTCTGTCAGCATATTTAAATTAATCCGGGATTTAGTATCTGACCTCCTCTATGGATTTTTTAGCTCAAAAACGTTTATCTATGCTGTTCGTGATTTTACAGCGAAGACCACGGAATATTTACTTTCGCGGAAGGTTAAAACGCTGGCTTTAAAATTTAAATGGGAGAATTTTATCCGGACAGGACTGGAAGATCTGCTGGAAAGCCGTGAAGTTCACGATTTTCTTGTTGAAAAGATATACGGGTATATTAAAAAGGCAAAAAACAGTTCTGAAAGTTTTTCGAAATTTATATCTCCGAAAGTTGCCCATTCTGCCGCTGTTTTTTTTGAAAGTTTCCTTCCCGGACTTACAGATTCTCTTATGACATGGCTTAAAACAGATAGCATGCATCGTGAGCTTGAATTCCGTGGACGTTTTCTGCTCCGTGACATTCTTGATAAGCTGAATATACTTCAAAAATTTCTTATAACAGCAGGGCAGTTTGATAAGTCTCTGGATGACAGAATGCCGGAAATAATAGATGATGTATTGGAGCATTTTGAGAACATCCTGCATAAGGAAAAAACAAAGAAAGGCATTGTAAATTCTTTAGAGAAAGGGCTTCTTAAATGGGCGGAAAAGCCTCTTAGCCATACGCTGAAAATGGGGGATGAAAAAATTCTTCTGACACTTGATAATCTGTATATAAAAGCTGTAAATACATTTAAAGAGAATAACCTGTCTGTCAGTATCGAAAAGAATATTTCAAAATGGCTGGATTCTCATAGAGAATATACTTTAAAAGACTTTTTTGTCAGAACTCTGCATATGGATGAAAACAGGCTCAACGATTTTCTATCCAATACTATTCTTGAAGTTGTAACAAAACGGAGTACAATAGATAATATTCTAAATCAAATTGTTGGTTTTACAGAGAACTACCTTTTAGAAGAGAAGAGTATAACTGTCGGTTCTTTACTAAAAATATCCTCTGACAAAAAAGAAAAAATAGACAGTTTTCTTGCAGATAAAGCCTATCTGTTTATTTCCGGTAATATACCGGAAATAGTAGAAGCACTTAATGTGAAAACACTGGTTGTTGAAAAGATTAATGCGCTTAATGTGGAAGAAGTTGAAAAACTGCTTCTGAAGGTTATAGCAAAGCATCTTAAATGGATAAATATCTTCGGTGCAATACTCGGAGGAATAATCGGAATGACACAGATTGCTATTCGTTTACTGGGTATTTAAAAAAGGATTAAAGTTGACGCTTAAAGTTATTTTTTATACAGTGGCATAAGGAGAATGGATGCAGGAAATAAATATCTGTGTAGTGGATGATGACCCGGGTGATCTTTCATTAATGGAGAGAATCCTAAAAGGTGAAGGATACTACGTATATACATCCTCAAATGCGGAGGAACTTTATAGAATACTGGAAAATGAAAATATACATATTGTTATTCTCGATGTATTGCTTCCGGATAAAACAGGTTATGAGGTATGCAGAGAGATCAGGAAAAAAAATCAACATAATTCCATACAGGTTGTACTTATATCCGGTGTAGAAGATGCAGATTATCATGAAAAAGCGTTGGAAGAAGGTGCGGATGATTTTATAAAAAAACCGTTTTCCGTGTTGGAGCTGCAGTTCAGAATTAAGGCGGCAGTGATACGATGGAGAAACCAGCAGAATCTGCTTCAGGAAAGAGAGTTTTACAGAAAGGCTGTCGCAGAAGAGGAAAGATTGTCTTCTATAGTCCTGGACCAGAACAGGTACCTAAAAGAGGCAAATGAAAAAATACGAAAACTTAACGAGGAGCTTGCCAGGGCAAATAAGGAACTTGAGAAAATCGCTTCCTACGATATGCTTTCCGGTCTGTTTAACAGAAGAAGTCTTGAAAGTAAAATTAGTATAGAAATAGAACGTGCTGTAAGGCTAAACGTGCCTCTGTCCGGTATTATGATAGATATAGATCATTTTAAACATGTAAATGATAATTACGGACATCAGTGCGGCGATTTGGTAATAATGAATATCGGCAAGATATGCAACAGCCAGCTTCGTAAATACGATTATGCCGGCCGATACGGCGGTGAAGAGTTTTTTATTATCCTGCCTAATACAAAGGATGAACAGGCTCTCCATATTGCCCGAAGATTTAAAGAAGGAATAGAGGGCCTTTCGATTAAATGCGAAGATGAAATTATTAAAGTTACTGTTTCTATGGGCATTGCGCAGTTTAATCCCGAAGAGACGAGAGCTCAATGGATTAAGCGGGCAGACCAGGCAATGTACAGAGCAAAACAAACGGGCCGAAACAGAATAGTCCTTTCATAATAATAGCAATATTAACCAATACCGAAATTAAATAATCCCCTGTTAATAAGGACTAAAAGCAGACCGGTAGAAATAAAAGTGTAAACAAAGCTGTACAGAGTATCCAGGAATTTCCATTCGCTCTTGTTTAGAAAGGTCCTTTTCTGTTTATTTTCCAATCCCCTTACTGTCATTGAGACAGCTGCTCTTTCTGAATGCCGTATTGCATTAATTAATACTGTAACAACGAACTGTATTGTTTCCCGAATTCTCTGTTTTTCTCCCCTAAAACGTATTAGGTGAATATTCTTAATCCTTAAGGTTTCATTTTTTATATAGGGAATAATATTCCATGCGGTATATATAGAATAGCCTATTTTAGGAGATAAATGCAGCTGCTGCATTAATGCATTTATAAGATCAAGCACATCTACTGCGGCAAGGTAACTTATAGAGATATATATGAGTGTAAGACTCCGTAAAAATATAACACAGGCTCTGTGAAAGGATGAGTTGTAAAAAACAAATATAAAAATATGAATTTTTGTATAGGGGGGCAGCGGTGCGGAAAAGAAGAGATTTAAGAAAAATAAACTTACAGGGAGTAATGTCAGCGGTAAAAATAATTTTAGAAAAATTTTAATTTTTATATTCGAGATTAGAATAGTATTCAGCAGAGCTAAAACTAAAAAGACAACAGGTGTATAAATATCAAAGGAAATAAAAACGGGAATAGAATTTAGTATAACCGCTAAAAGAGCAGCAATAGGGTTTAATGATAAAATGTTCATTAGATTTTTCCCGTGTTAGAGTTAATTAGACTTTTATAGATATTTCCGGGCAGGTACCATTTGGCAGAGAGGCTTTCTCTGTTGGAGGTTATAAAGGTTATATACTGTTTTTTAGAACCTGCAAAAATTAGCGAGCCATTATCTAAAAAAAATATTCTATCAGAAATAGTAAAGGCCAACTCGGGATCATGGGTAGCAATAAGCATAAATACGCCCTGTTGTTTTAATCTTAAAAAT
>QNBI01000181.1 GCA_003641675.1 Spirochaetota bacterium
AGGTTTGTTTTGCCGATCATTACGGCACCTCTGTCTATTAGTTTTTTTACCGCTGTTGCGGTGTAGGTAGAATTAAAATTGGAAAGTATTTTAGAACCGCAGGTAAGATTAAATGATTTAACAGCGATGTTGTCCTTAACAGCAAAGGGAATGCCGGAAAGATTGCCCTTTACTTCGGGCTTACCGGATAATTTGAGCCCCTTTCCGGGGTCAAATTCCAGAAAACTGCCTATTTTCTTATCGAGTAAGGCAATACTGTCCATCCACTTATTAAATTTATCAGGATTAGATAATATTTTATCCCATTCGGGCATGGTATTTTTCCTCTTAAAGATTTATTTTAAAGTACATTAGGAATAACAATAAAACGGTCTTCCATTTCCGGAGCGTTTTTGAGTATATCTTCCGGGGCAGATTTATTGTCTGGGAGTTCGTCTTTCCTTAGCCGGTTGTCTTTAAGCAGAGCATGCGTGGTCGGCTCAAGTTCTTTAACGTCCACTTCTTTCATTTTCTCAAAGTATTCAAGCATCTGCGAGACAGCTTTTTCTAATTCATTAGTTTCTGTTTCGGACAGTTTAAGACGAGCCATCTGTGCTGTTATATACAGTTCGTTTTTATCCATGTGCCTGACATTAAACACAGGAGTTCCTTATATGTCAAGACATTAACTAAAAACTTAAAAAAAAGAAAGTGCTTGACTCATATGGAAAACAGGTCTTATATTTTTTAATATGCTTTTTATTTAAGTCTTGGAATGTGAGCTGAATTAAGGTGATATTGGTATAAAAAATCCGGAAAAGAAAAATAATTTGACTCCTGAAATTTGAATGGTACAATAATTCATGTGCATAAGGAGAAATTGTGGCAAAAAAAGAATTTCCTAAGGTTCATTTTTATGATCAGGATCTTATCGATATGTACGACAGCACATGGCGATGGTTCGATGATTTTGTAAAAAAAGGAAATGAAAAAAATGGCTTTGCATCAAAATATCTAAACTATCCACAGAATAATGTAATTAATCAGTTTGATGCGTGTTTCTTAAGTTTTTCTCTGGTTTACAGTAACAGGAATTTCCCTGTTATCTCTCTTTTGGATAACTTTTATGCCAAACAGGAAGAAGACGGTGCTATCCGCGGCGAGTATATGGAGAGGGACGGAAGAGCTGTTTTTGCAGAGGATAACCCGGAGGGTGTCTTGCCTCCTCTATTTGCATGGGCAGAGTATAATATATACCACAAGCTGGGTTTAAAAAAACGTGTGCGTGAAATCATGCCTGTGCTGGAAAAATACTTTTCCTGGATAGAGAAAACTTTCAGAAAGGAGAACGGACTTTATTCCGTACCGTTATCTGCAACTATGATGGTGAATGCACCGCGGGAGGGTATGGTATATCCAATAGACTTTAATGCTCAGGTTGCGGTTACAGCTCTGTACATGTCCGCTTTGGGTGAGATATTAAACGATAAAGAGATAAGCTACAGGTATAAAAGAGCGTTTTTTTCTATAAAAACAAGAATTAATACGAAAATGTGGAACCGGGAGGACGGTTTTTACTATGACCTGGACAGGTCCGAGAATCAGATCCGTGTTAAAACTATCGCATCTTTCTGGACTCTTCTTGCGGAAATACCGAATGAGGAGAGATCTGACGGACTTATAGGGCATTTAACAAACCCGGAAGAGTTTGCAGTGGATAATCCTGTACCTACAATTTCTGCGGATGAGTCCATGTATGATAAATTCGGGGAAGGCTTTAGAGGGTCTGTTGTACCGCCCTTTAACTATATGGTTATTAAGGGACTGGAAAAGTACGGCAAGTTCGATTTAGCCAGGGAATTTTCATTAAGACACCTCTATTCTGTTCTGGATGCGCTTCATCCGGAGGAAGGCGGGAAAGGGGCATTGTGGGAAGCATATGCGCCACAGCATGAGGGTCCTGCGAAGTGGTCGGGAAATAAAAATTTTCCCCGGCCCATGTTTTTAACCTATGCCGCCCTATCTACGGTAACTCTGATAATAGAAAATATTCTGGGATTATACATATCTCTTCCAAGAAAAACCGTGGACTGGACGATACCGACTCTTGAAATAATGGGAATAGAGAATCTCGAGTTAAAGAGGAATATGATAACTATTCTTAGCAATAAAAGCGGCAGAGGCTGGGAAATCCGGCTTAAATCGGAAAAGCTCTACTATCTTACCATAAATATTCTGGATTCAAAGAAAAAGACGCTTCCTATTCCTTCGGGAAAGTGTTCTATTTTAATAGATAAACTATAATTTATTTCTACCCTGAAAAGCTCTGGCAAGGGTTAGTCTGTCCGTGTATTCCAGGTCACCCCCTACCGGAATCCCCAGGGCAAGGCGCGTTAGTATTATACCGTCTCCTTTTACCTGTTTAACGAGACCGGCAATATACTGTGCGGTTGTTTCGCCCTCTACTGTGGGATTGGTGGCGATTATCACTTCTCGTATATCATTTTCCCGTACACGTTCTATTAACTCTTTTATCCTTATATCCTGCGGGCCTATCCCGTCTATCGGAGACAGAGCACCCATTAAAACATGGTACAGACCGTTGTACTCGTTAGTTGTTTCGATTGTAGTAATGTCCTTAGGCGATTCCACAACGCATATTGTATACCTGTCTCTGTTTGTGTCCGTACATATACTGCACGGGTCTTCCTCTGTATAGTTTCCGCATATGCTGCAGGTTTTTATTTTTAACTTGAGGTTTTTTATGTTATCGGCGAGAGTTTTCGAATAGCTGCGGTCTGCAGACAGCAGATAGTATGCTATACGGGAAGCGCTTTTTTTGCCAATACCGGGAAGTTTTGCAAGGTTTTCTATAAGAATTTCAAGGGCATTCATTTAGCGGGTTTCACCTGTCTAAAGTCCCATTAGGCCGGGTGGCAGATTAAGTCCGCCTGTGAGAGAAGACATTTCTTCCCGAATTTTTTCCTTTATTTTAAACATGGCATCTGTAAATGCTGCCAGCACTAAGTCTTCCAGCATCTGTATATCTTCCGGATCAACTGCCTCTTTTGATATTTTTACCGAAAGTACTTGCATTTGGCCGTTCAACTCTACACTGACCATATCGCCGCCGGATGTTCCCAGTGCGGAAATGTGTTTAAGTTTTTCCTGTATCTCGCCCATTTTACCCTGAAGGTCCTGAAACTGTTTTAAGAAATCAAACGGATTCATACTAATCTCCCTTTACTATTTCTCCCCTGAATATTCTCTGAAGCATCTTTACACGTTCATCATTAAGGGCTTTGCGTTCGGCGCTTTCCGTGTTAAATACAACATCGATAACGTAACTTTTGTTTAAAGAATTTTTAAGTTTTTCTGCTATAAATTCCCTGTCTTTAATAACCATCTCACCGGAAAATCTGTCTTTGACGTCGTATAGAAGAATAATTCTGTTTTCTTTTATATTTAGAGACAGCACTTTATCAAGGGCAGATGCAAGTGTAAGCCGCTCTTTTTTTACCGCTTTTATGACTTTTGACAGGAAATCTGACTCTGTTGTTTCTCCGGATTTACCGGAAGCCTCTGCCTGTTCACCGTGTGCAATGTTTTCGGGTTCGCTGCCTGTTGTGGTTTTTGATGTTTTCACTTTTTCCGATAAATTTTGTGAAAGCGATATTTTTCCCGTTCCGGAGGGCAATAATTCCTTCTTTAGGGTCTCAACCCTGTTAATAATTTCCTCCTGGGTAATAAGATGGTTAAGCCTTGATAAGCGTGTTAAAACGAGTTCAAGTTCGAACCTCTGGTTTACTGTGTAGCGAAGTTTTCTATAGAGATCCAGAAGAATCTCAGTTGCCTTCTCGAGCTGTTCGGAGGAAAACAGCTGTACAATATTTGCAGGAATGCTCTCTCTGGAGAATCCTGTTATTGCCTCTTTATCTATTCCAAGTTTTAAAAAGAGAAGCGCCCTAAAGTACTCTGTAAGGTCTATAACGAATTGGTCAATGGATATTCCGCTGGTAATTATTTTATTCGAATACTCCAGTATTTCACCTGCTTCCTCTTTTCCCATAAGCTCGGTTAATCTATTCATTTCTGTTATACCCACGGTACCGAGCTTTTCTTTTATATTCTGCATGGTAACAGAACCCTCGGAAAAAGAGACAACCTGGTCGAAAATTGTGTATGCATCCCTTAGAGAACCTGTTGCCTCCTTTGCTATCCAGAGGAGGGCTTCATGGTTTATCTTTATATTGGACTCATCCGCAACTTGCTTAAGCTTTTTAATGATGTCGTCTATTGAGATAAGGCGGAATCTGTACTGCTGACATCTCGACTTTATAGTAGCAGGGACTTTATGAATTTCTGTTGTTGCAAAAATAAAGACTATATACGGAGGCGGTTCTTCTATGGTTTTAAGAAGCGCATTAAAGGCGCTGTTGGAGAGCATATGTACTTCGTCGATTATATATATCTTATAACGGGAGCTGTTCGGAGCAAATAGAACCTCGTCCTTTATCTCTCTTATATCATTTACACCTGTATTGGAGGCTCCGTCTATCTCTATAACGTCCAGAGAATTTCCGGCTGCAATTTCTCTGCATGAGTTGCACTTGCCGCAGGGATTGGGAGTCGGGCCTTTTTCACAGTTAAGCGATTTGGCAAGTATTCTGGCTGCAGAAGTTTTTCCTACGCCTCGCGGTCCGGAGAAAAGATACGCATGGGCAATTCGTTTCTGTTCTATGGAATTCTTTAATGTTGTAATTATGAATTCCTGCCCTACGAGTTCATCGAAGACCTGAGGACGTTTTCTTGTCGCTGTTACTTCATATGTCATAATTTTAAACCCCTTTAGCGAGGTTAAGCGTTCTGCGGCTCATTAGCAATTCACTTACCGCTGCTACCTTCCGGTCCTGACGGGGTTGGGCGAACGCCAATAGCGCAGCGCCTAACCTTAATGCTAAAGGAGTAACGGAGAGAGCGGGGTTCGAACCCGCGGTACCCTGTTGGGGTACACACGCTTTCCAAGCGTGCACCTTCGGCCTCTCGGTCATCTCTCCAAATCCCTTTTTAAAAAAACATGTATAAAACGGAGAGAGTGGGATTCGAACCCACGGAACT
>QNBI01000182.1 GCA_003641675.1 Spirochaetota bacterium
CCAAGCGAATGGCAGAAGGGAATTCCGCAATCCATGCAGCGCGCTCCTTCCCTTTTTAATTCCTCCTCCGGCAGAGGAATTTCAACTTCCCTGTAATCCTTAATCCTCTCTTCTATAGATCTGTAGCGGTTTTTAATTCTATTAAATTCTATAAACCCCGTAGTCTGTCCCATTATACATGCACCTCCTCTGTTACCATCACCGACTCCGATTCCTCCGCTTCGTTTTCTTTTATCCTTGCCAAAGCCGCCTTATACTCAAGAGGAATCACTTTAACAAATAAGGGAAGTATCTCTTTCCACATATTTAATATCTGTATCGCATTCCCGCTCTTCGTGTATTCTGCATGTTTTCCTATATATGCTTTTAAGAATTCCTTATCCTCATCCTCTACAATATGCTCTACATCCACCATTTCAAGATTGCACCTTGTGTCGAATAGCTGGTTCTTATCCAGAACATAGGCAACTCCGCCGCTCATTCCCGCCGCAAAATTAACACCGGTTTCTCCCAGAATAATAACTCTGCCGCCGGTCATATACTCACAACCATGATCGCCTATCCCTTCTACTACAGCAATGGCGCCGCTGTTTCTAACGCAGAACCGCTCCCCGGCCATGCCTTTAATATAAACCTCACCGGATGTTGCGCCGAAAAGATTAACATTTCCCGTTATTATATTGCGCTCCGGAATAAAGGTAGATCCTTTAGGCGGATACACTATAACCCTTCCTCCTGATAATCCCTTGCAGAAGTAGTCGTTTGCGTCTCCTTCAAGTTGAAAAGTTACGCCTTTAGCAAGAAAAGCCCCGAAACTCTGGCCGGCTGAACCTTTAAATTTAACATTTACAGTATTTTCCGGAAGCCCTTCCGCCCCGTAGCGTCCGGATATCTCGGCACTTAGCATTGCTCCCACCGCTCTGTTGGAATTACGTATGCCGAGCTTCATATACACGGGTTTCTTTTTCCCTAAAGCAGCTTCCGCCTCTTTAAGTATTACTCTATCAAGCGGCGGGGGAAAATTGTTCTTCTGCCACTCTGTACCTCCAGTAAGTGTACCTCCTGCCGGTGCGCCTTCGACTTGTATACCATCGTTTTGTATATACAGTATCTTTGAAAAATCAATCCCCTCCGCTTTAAAATGATCTTCATCTAAAGACAAATTATCAGCCTCCAGCAGATCTCCCCTCCCCACAAGATCATCGAATTTCCTAAAACCCATCTCAGCCATATATTCGCGTATTTCCATGGCGAGAAAGTGCATAAAATTAACAATGTATTCCGGTTTCCCACGGAAATACTTACGCAGTGCAGGGTCCTGCGTCGCAATCCCGACAGGGCAGGTATTTAAATGACACTTACGCATCATTACACAACCCAGAGCTACCAGTAAAGTCGTTGCAAATCCGAATTCCTCTGCTCCCAAAAGACCGGCAATAACAATATCACGTCCGGTTTTAAGCTGTCCGTCTGTCTGAACCTTTATGTTTTTTCTTAAGTTGCTCTTCACAAGGACCTGCTGAGTTTCCGAAAGCCCCATTTCCCATGGGGTACCCGTGTGCATTATAGATGACAGAGGCGATGCCCCTGTCCCCCCGTCCCCTCCGCTTATTAAAACGGTATCCGCTTTGCCTTTTGCAACACCGGCCGCAACAGTCCCTACTCCCACTTCCGAAACCAGTTTAACGGAAACTTTGGCATTAGGGTTTCCGTGTTTTAAATCGAATATTAACTGAGCAAGGTCTTCTATCGAATAGATATCATGATGGGGAGGCGGTGAAATAAGCATAACCCCCGGAGTGGAATGCCTTACCCGCGCAATTATCTCGCTCACCTTGTGCCCCGGAAGCTGCCCTCCCTCTCCCGGTTTGGCACCTTGAGATATTTTAATCTGCAACTCCTCTGCATTAATGAGATAGTTCGATGTAACTCCGAATCGCGCCGATGCTACCTGTTTAATTTTACTGTTAAGCGCTATCCCATTCCGTGTCATTTTAAAGCGGTATTCATCCTCCCCGCCCTCCCCGCAGTTGCTCTTTGTACCGAGGCTGTTCATAGCAAGGGTAATACTCTCATGAGCCTCTCTGCTTATAGACCCGAAGGACATAGCGGAAGAAACAAAACGCTTAACAATCGATTCTGCAGGCTCAACCTCATCCATAGGTACAGGTTTCCCGCTCTTTATTTTCATAAGTCCGCGAAGGGTACAGAGATTTTCTTCTGACTTATTTACAGTCTCACTGTATTTTTTAAAGGTTTCATAGTCATTTTCCCGGACCGCCTTCTGAAGCAATGTTACAGCTTCCGGGGAAAAACGGTGTTCCATTGAGTTGCCTCTGTAGCTGTATATTCCTCCGGACTTTAATATACTTTCCGCCGTACCGGATACAGGCAAAAGATTGTCCGGTAAAAACCCGCTCGGTATGGTATGCATGGATCTTGTATGTCCCTGTATATCACAAGGAGCAGGAAATCCCATCATATGAATGGAGAGCTTCTCCTTCTCAACCGTACTAATCCCTATTCCGCCTATGAGTGAAGGGGTGCCGGTAAAGTATTCTTTAACAAACTCATCACTTAAACCCACCGCTTCAAATATCTGCGCTCCCCGGTAGCTTCTAATCGTTGAAACTCCCATTTTGGACATTGTTTTTAGAAGCCCCTTTTTTATGGCGGTAATGTAGTTTTCCACCGCATCCTGCTCTGTTAAATCTTTAGATATAAAACCTTCATTCCTTAACTCGATTATGGATTCAAAGGCCAGGTACGGGTTTACGCCGCTCGCACCGTAGCCTATTAATGACGCAAAGTGATGAACTTCACGCGCCTCGCCCGTTTCAAGAATTAAACCGGCAAGGTGTCGTTTTCCTCGTTTCACGAGGTAGTGATGGACCGTAGATACAGCAAGCAGAGAAGGAATAGCGGCCATTTCTTCCGATACACCGCGGTCGCTTAAAATAACTAATGAGTATCCCTCATCTATTTTTGTTTCCGTCTCTCTGCACAGAGTGTTAAGCGCTCTTTTAAGCGAACCGAGGTGCCCTGTCGTTGTAAACAGTATCGGCACCGTGCAGACTTTTAGATCCGGGACCGCCGAAACCTTAAGAGTTTCAATATCATCATTGGTGAGTATGGGATGTGAAAGTTTTAGCTGTCTGCAGTGTTCCGGCGATTCCGCTAAAAGATTACGCTCTTTCCCCGTAAAACTCATCAGCGACATCACAAGGCTCTCCCTGTAGGGGTCGATGGGCGGATTGGTAACCTGGGCAAAGAGCTGTTTAAAGTAATTAAATAGAACCTGCGGTTTTTTGGAAGGAACTGCAAGTGCCGTATCGTTGCCCATAGAGCCTATGGGCTCCTGTGCATTTTCCGCCATAGGCGCAACTATTTTTCTTAGGTCTTCGATAGTATATCCGAATGATGCCTGCAGCCTGCTTAACTGTTCTTTATCGGATTTAATCCCCCGGGGTACACCTAAAAGTCCCTTTAAAAGGATTCTGTTTTTCTCCAGCCAGTGTCTGTAAGGTCTCTGTCTTGAAATACTCGATTTAATCTCATTATCCTTGATTACCCTTTTCTTTTTAGTATCTACAATAAACATTTTACCGGGAGCCAGTCTCCCTTTTTCAAGAATATCCTCCGGCTTGAATTTCAGTACACCCGTTTCCGAAGCGAGAACCACTCTGCCTTTTTTTGTAATTACATACCTCCCAGGGCGAAGACCGTTTCTGTCCAGCATTGCCCCGACCTTAACACCGTCAGAAAATGATATAGCAGCAGGGCCGTCCCATGGTTCCATTATGGAGGCATGGTACTCAAAAAATGCTCTCTTATCCTGGGAAATATGAAATCTCGAACCGAAAGCCTCCGGAACCATCATCATTAGAGAATGTTCCAGTGAACGCCCGCCCTGTGTGAGCAGTTCAAGGACATTATCGAATATTGCGGAATCACTAAGATGAGGATCTGTTACAGGAAAGAGTTTTGATATATCCTCACCGAAAAGCGGAGAGGCCAGAGTTTTTTCTCTTGCCTTCATTTTGTTTACATTTCCGCGAAGAGTATTTATCTCGCCATTGTGAGCCATAAACCGAAAGGGCTGCGCCAGGAACCACGAAGGAAATGTATTTGTACTGTAGCGCTGATGTACAATCGCAAAAGCACTTATAAAATCCTTATCCTGAAGATCCGTATAGAAACTTACAAACTGAGTTGAAACAAACATCCCCTTATATACTATTGTCCTTCCAGATAGAGAAGGGATATAGAATTCGTCAAAATCCCACCCGGAATTTTTTGCTTCCTGCTCGATACTCTTTCTTAAAATATAGAGTTTTCTTTCCAGAGCATTCTCATCTCTGTCTGCTGCTTTGTTTATGCCGTCCCATGTAATAAAAACCTGCCGGAAAGAGGGCATTTCTCTCTTTGCCTGTTCTCCCAAAGTGTCAGCATTAACAGGGACATCCCTCCAGCCTAAAACTCTGCACCCTTCCTCCGCAGCTACGCGTTCAACCATCTGCGAGGCAAGCTCTGCTTCTGTTTTTTCCTGCGGTAAAAATAAAAAGCCAACACCATAGTCTCCCGGCTCCGGCAGTTTAAAGCTGACTTTCTTTTTAAAGAACAGATACGGAATCTGCAGAAGCATCCCTGCGCCGTCTCCTGTTTTCATGTCGCTGCCGACTGCCCCCCTGTGCTCTAAGTTACACAAAACCTCCACACCTTCCTCTATGATTTCATGAGATTTTGTTCCATCTATCTGTGCAACAAAACCTACTCCGCATGAATCATGTTCATATTCCGGATTAAACAACCCCTCTTGTTTCTGCATCATTTTTTTAAATGCCCCCGTGTAATTCACATAAGTTAATGTCCCGTTAAAGGCGGCCGAAAAAAGAGCCAACTTATATGTATAGATTAAGTGCATATTAATACAGCTATTTAATAATATGTCAATAGAAGTTAGCTAAAATAATTGCATTATTTATGTTTTTTTATATAATAGGCTTTGAGCATAATAAAAATTTGCATGGAGGAATTAAAATATGTTTATTAAAATCTTTCAGGGTGATTATAA
>QNBI01000183.1 GCA_003641675.1 Spirochaetota bacterium
AAGCTGTAATTCATCTAGTTTGATGCGTGCCTCGAGTTTTTCCTTTATCTCCAGCGGGGTCCCCGAATAACCTTCAGGAATGGAATCTTCTGTAAAGTATGCCGAATGAAGTATCTTATAAGCTTCATTTAAAAAATGCGGCGTAGTAAAAGCAAATACCCATACATTATCTTCATCCCGGTTTACCTCCAGTATGAGAACGGGAACATTTACAGATGAATAAATGAGAGGTTCAAAATTCCTTTCCGGTACTCTTCCGAAGAGCAGCCGAACCATTTCGAAATTTGTTATATCCCCGAGGTTTATATCGAGATCGGACAGAATATCCAGGTATGGTATTACTTTCTCTTTGTGTTCCAGCTCTCGCTTTAAATTGTTGCGCATTTCAAAGGTATTATTTAATTTTTCATTGAGTTGCCGGATTTGTGACAATAGTTTTTCCGTATCAACTTCCACTCTGATATCCACATCGGCTTCTCTGAACTCGGGGTTATACCCTGTCATTTTTAAAAAGTTCATTAGTTCCGAATAGAGTTTATCGAACGGGTTTTCGTCTATTTGTTTAATATATGAGCAGCTTTTGTCCGAAAGTGATTCTGTTATTCTAACAGGTTCAAACTCGCCTGTGGATATTACTTTTATCTGTTCTTTTTCCAGCTTCTCTGCGGGAAAAGCAAGAGAAACGCGGTTCATTTTCTCTACTGCCATCTAATTACTCCCCAGAGTCCTGATAAGGTATCTGGGAATTTCTTCTTTTCCCATAGAATACCTTACCGCTTCTGTTATAAGAATAATATCTTTAAATTCAAATTCTACAAGGTAGAGGTATTCAAAAAGTTTGGAAAAGGTAAATTCGTTAGCTAAAGCGCCTGCGTTGATAGTTTTGAAAAAATACCGCTGAATTCTCTGTGAAAGCTCAGAGGGGAATGTATCTCCATCCTTTAAATCTTTAAAAATAGCGGCATAGAAGCATCCACTAAAAAATTCTATTGCTTCATCCACGGTTTTCGTATCACAGGCCATACGCAGATAATCTTTTTTTAATCTGTAGCCTGTGTGAAACAGCGAGTTATAGAGCTCTTCTGCAGAAAAAGAATAGAACTTCTTAGCCCGAAGTATCCACTCAAGATTTGAAAGATCAACATACATTCCGATATTTTTAAAAACACTCTCCCTCGCTTCTCTGCTTAACTTTTGAGCTGTCATTTTAATTAATGAGATATACCATTTATCCAGGGAAGTCTCCAGAATATAGACAATATTCTGGGTACTCTTAATTCCGCTCTCCAGTATATGTTTAATCTCTGCGTAATAATCTGTCCCCTCAAGTGCATTAAGAACCCCGTCGGTATTTTTACAAAGGGCAATATTTTGCGGGTTAATTTCTGCAAATTCACCGAGATTATAAAATTTGGAGGATAAATCTCTTATATCACTTTTAGCTTCTGTCAACGCATTTCTTATTGCGAGTTTGAGATTCTCAATTTCGTATCTCTTTAAAAGAAGTAATATTATTCCCCTTTCCGGACCGTGGAAAAGGTTTCTGAATTTATTAAGAACATCTATAACCTTATTTCTAATAAGCAGTTCAAGGTCCCGTCTATGGATTATTTCCGGGTCTACCTTCTTAAACAACTCCGAATAAAAATCCTTTTCGCTTAAATTTCTTGCAATCTCAGGAATAGACCGCATTCCAATTAGTTCCCTGTAATCATCTTCTGTAAGCAGATTGGATTTTAAAGCATGTATTTTAGAATTCACAGCGGAATATTTTACAATGTTCATTTTATACTTTCTTTAAGTAATGATTGTTTTTGCAAGTTCTGTTACAATTTCTTCTTTAATCTCTGAATATACAGAGTTCATTTCCTCTATCTGTCGGGAAGCTGCAATAACTATTTCTTTATGCATTTTCCCCGCTGTTGTTTCTGCATCTTTTAAAATTCTCTCTGCCTCTGCATGAGCCTCTTTCTCCTTTAATTCGAAAAGCTCTTTACCTTTTTTTTCTGCATTGGCTATAGTTTTTTCCGCTTCCGCTTTACCTTCTTCCATCATTGTCTTGGCAAGGTTCTCGTATTCCGCTATTTCATTTATAATATCTTCTATCTTTAAACCGGCATATTTTTCTGTATTTTTGGATGCCATAAAACCACCTCGTTTAAATATAAGGAAAGTATATTATGATAGTCAATAGTTTATTTGATTATAAGACTAAAAAGCCACAAAGGTAATTACCTTCTACCAGGCGGAGTGTGATAAAATGCTGTGAGGTTACTATATAAAAAAGAAGGCGGCCTAAACTGGTTAAATTACCTAAAGTGGTTTAAAAAAATAAAATGTTTAAAACCAACCCAAATAGTCTAAGACCACCCTCTTTTCCGGATTTTCTTCTAGTTATTAGGAGGAGACCATGAAGCCCAGAAATCAACCATGTTTCCGTATATTTCTCCATCCTGAGTCCAGAACCATAATTCGTCCGGTGTGATAAGTTCAGCAAGTACACGCTTAAGTTTTCTATCGGCAAGTATTCCTGCCCATCTTGACCAGCGGCGGGGAAGAATTTTCAATAGAAAAGCATAATACATCTTGTAAAGCGTTGTATCGCGCATTGCAGTCCATTTGGCATCCGAACCGAAGTAAAAACCGGCATTCTCTATGTTTTCGCTAAAATAGTCATTATAGAACCTCCACGGAACTTTGCTGCAGTACCAGAGAAGTTCATCATCTCTTGTCACAGGCTCAAGGTTGAGATGCAGGAAAGAGTACAGGCTCGGCCCTGTTGTTATCCTGGTTACTTCATAACTTAAATACATACTCATATCGCCTGAAATTAAGGGAACAGAAAACCGTCCCATGGCGCTATTTGTTGCCAGGAGCTCGGACAAGTCCTGTATGCAAAGACCGTTAATCCAGTAACCAGTTTCAGGATCCTCTGCAAAAAACTAAAACATCGCCGTTATTAAAGCTGTTAAAATCAGCAGTCACCTTCCCGGAGAGATCAATCTTTTTCATCTCCGGCTTAATTGCTGCGGTTTTTCACGGCAAAAGCGTCACATAAAAAACATTTTTAAAAGGCGACAATTTTAATACAAAACCATTGGATTCCGAACAATATATCTCCTCCGGTTCTAAATCTTCCCTTTTTATCCTGTATATGCGCAAAGTATGAGGTTTTTTAAAACCGTAGGTAGTTAAATATGCAGAGCCATGCAAGTTTATAAGGTCTGTAACTATTCCCTCGATATGATAAATCACATCTACCACGGAGAGAGGGAAACCCTTTGCCGTAAAAATCTGGTGAGAAATATATCCGGTACCGTCACTAAATACTAACCTTTAAAAAAAGAAAATATAGTTAATTTTTACTATATAAAAAGTTTGACTAAGGCATATAAATAATTATCGAGAAGTAAATATAGAGGAGGAATGGATAAGGACAAGGAAGTCTTTTCTGTTTTATTATGATTTGCTGGTTTACTATAATAAGCTTAAGTAAATAGTTAGGACCGTAGCCAAACATTTTAAAATATGTCTTTAAAAAAATTCTTGTCTGTATTTGTTATAACATGGAAAGTGTTCTCATTACTACTAACACCAATAATAGAATAGATTTTATCAATGATTATGCATTAAATTTGTTAGGTTACAGAAGAGAAGAAATAATTGCCAAACCTTTAGATATTATATTTATACTTAACAAGCCGAAAAATATCTCCCTGGAAAAATTTATAAAAAATGAATTTATTCAGGAGAAAAGAGAATTTTACAGAACAAAAAATAATAAAAATATACCAATGCTGGTCTCTGCATTTATATTATATGGAGAGAAAAATAAAAAGGTTCTTTTTACAGCGCATAAAATTTTAACAACACAACATAAAATTAGCAAAATTAAATCAAGTGGAAGAAACTTAAAAAAATATCAAAAACTTAAACTATTTAAAGCAATTGCAGATAAAATTCACTATGGTATAGTGGTAACAAACCTTACCGGCAGGATTAAATATGTAAACCCTTATTATGCTAATGTACATGGATATAGACAAAAAGAACTTCTTGGGGAAAAAATGTCTGTCTTCCATACGAATAAACAGATAAAAGATTATAAAGAAAAATATCACATCTGGTTTAAAACAGGCTATCTCAGAGAGGATAAGATTTATCATAAACGCAAAGATGGTACAACTTTTCCAATGTTTATGAATGGGGTAATCATAAAGAATAAATTAGCAAAGCCGGTATACTTGGCATATTTTGCCATAGATATAACGGAAAAGGTTAATACAGAAAATGATCTTAAGAAAAGCGGAGAATGGATGGATCTTGCACTAAAATGCGGAGACTTAGGCATCTGGAATTGGAACATCAAAACAGATAGAATAACTTTTAACGATACTTCACTTAAAATGCTGGGTTATATTGGTGATAAAAATATATCTTATTACACTTTATGGGAAAATCTTGTACATCCGGATGATAAGGGAAAACTAAAACAGACTATTATGAGACATTTAAAGAGTAAAAAATATTTTTTTTCGATAGAATTACGTATCCACACAGGTTCGGGTGAGTGGAAGTGGATTCTGTATAGAGGAAAGGTTATGAAACGAAACAGTAATGGTGAAGCTCTTAGTGTATCTGGAACACAACTTGATATTACAGAACTAAAACAAACAGAGGAGCAATTAAAGGCTTCCCTTATGGAAAAGGATGTTCTCTTGCGGGAGCTTCACCATAGAGTTAAAAACAATCTACAGTTGATAATAAGTATGCTTAACATGCAGATGCGACAGATAGAAAATAATGAAACCAAAGACATACTTATTGATCTTAAAAATCGTATTTATTCCATGGCTGTAGTTCATGAAAATCTCTACGAATCTGACAATTTTACAAAGATTAATTTCACCCGTTACATAAAAAAACTTATAACTGCAATATTTAGTTCCTATAAAATAGACCAGAAAAGAGTGGAATTCAACATAAAAGCAGACAATATTGAGCTGGGTATTGAAGAGTCTATCTATAGCGGATTAATAATTAATGAA
>QNBI01000184.1 GCA_003641675.1 Spirochaetota bacterium
AACTTTTGCCTATGCCTTCAGGGAAAATATATTTCCCGTACTGAAGGGTGTTGTTATAAGTTCAGCGATACTCCTCCTGTTTGCCTTTTTAACGTACAGATTTATTTACAGTCCCCTTCACGCGATTTCTCTGTACAAAGAGGGGTACAGGAAAATACAGGCAGCCGAATACAGTACTGCGAACAGGTACTTTACGACTGCAGGAAAAATATGGAAAGTGAAGGGCTGGTATTACCAATATGCAGAGGCGTTTGTTTCGGAGAAACAGTTTATACTTGCGGAGGAGAAGTACGACCAGCTCCTTAAAGATTATCCGGGTGATAAAAAGGGAATTCTGGACTATGCAAAATTAGAAACGAATAACCTCGGTAATTATAAGAAGGCGGAAAAATTCCTTAACACCTTACTGGATAAGGATATGTACGATTACGATGCTCTGCTTGCCGCGGGAGACAACTATATGGCATGGGGAGCCGAAGACGCTTCCAAATACGAAAAAGCACGTTTTTCCTACGCATCTATACTGGACCGGTACGGGGATGACAGAGTTACTCTTTTTAGAATGCTGCGATACTTTATTAAAACGGATAAATATGCCCAGGCGGAAAAACTCTACATTGCACTCAGCGAAGAAAAAACAAAGAAGGCAGATCCACAGGTCTATGCAGAATTGGCAGGGTATTTTATAGATAAAGGTAAGTTAGAGCATGTTCAGGATATACTTTTTAAAGCTTTGGACGAAGCGAAAGAGATGCCCTTAATTCACTATGAACTGGCACGGTACTACCGTAAAATAGGCGAGATGGCGGACGAGAAAACAGCCCTGGATGCAACTCTTACCCTTCTTAATAATAAAAAATCACTTAACAGAGATTTAACAAGGGTAAAGATAGATACATATGACCGTCTCGGAGAACTTTACAGAAGACAGGGCGAGGTTATAAGAGCCGAAGAAAGTTTTCAAAAGGCTAAAAAGCTTATAGAGAATTCGCAGGATAAGAAAATCCTGGGCAGGGAGAGACTTTTTGGGAAAGTGTACTACAACCTCGGAGACATATACTACTATGTGGATAATAACCTTGATACTGCTAAATATCTGTACGGAAAAGCGAAACAGAATTTATACGAAAGTGTAGACCTCAACTATAAGGTGGGTTATATTGATTACCTTAAAAAGACTAATAACTTTAAAGATGCTCTTTTAAAATTTGCCTCCGTTCTCGGCGAAGACCCTGAAAACAGAAATGCACTGTATGCAATGGCAACTACTCTATACTACCGTGACGACTACTCCGCTGCTCAAGGTTATTATCTGCAGCTTTTGGATAAACTGGAGAATGAACGTAATAATCTCCCTATTATAGATCCATATAACAATCCTGAACATAGAGCTCTAATCGAGTATCTGGTTAGGGTATATAATAATCTTGGCGTTACACTGTACAAGCTTTCTATGAGAACCGGAGATACACGCAAATACACAGATGCTCTTGTAGACCTTACAAGATCATCCGAATTTTATGATATTCTTGCGCGCAACCAGACTACAATGATAAGGACAAAAACAAAGAACCTCGCATTTCTTAACCAGGATGCGCTTCTTCACCCGAAGTCGAATTTTATCCCGCAGGTTTACTGGAGACTGCAGAAAGATTTAAACAGGACAGAATTTTAGGGTTATGATTTCACCGGAGTCATCCAGTTATAACTGTCTTCTATGGCTCCATACTGAATACCTTTAAGTGTTTTAAGGAAATCATGGGTTATTTCACCTATTTTACCGTTGTTAAAAACGGCTGTTTTATCCCCATATGTTATGGACTCTATAAAAGATATTCCAGCTGCCGTTCCGCTTACAAAGACTTCACGGGCTTCGGAAAAAGCTTCTTCTAAAGCGATTTTACGTTCTTCCACCTTTAAACCCTTATCTTTTGCAAGGGTTAGGATTGTTTTCCTTGTAATTCCGGGAAGTATAGTATCCTGTAAAGCGGGTGTTACAACTGTGTCGTCTTTTAGTATAAAGAATATATTAGATGAGGAACCTTCTTCGAAGTATTTATGTTCCTGGGCATCCAGAAAAATCGCCTCCATGTATCCCCTGGATTCCGCTTCTCGTTTTGCGAGGGCGCTGGTGACATAATTTGCATCGCATTTTATCCAGCCTGTTCCTCCGGGGTATGCCCTTACGCGGTTGGATATAAGGGCTTTCGATGTACCGCCCTGAAAGTATGAGCCGACGCCGGTACTAATTATGACAACCCATGGATTTGAGCTTATTGCAACTCCTATTCCCGGTTCGGTATAGGTAAAGGGACGGATATATACGGCATGGCCGTAGATAAAGTCATCCTTTTCCCAATCGGGGTCATAAACCGGTGCAAATCCTATCTCTGCGTTTTTGGCAACGACTTCTTTAACCGCTTTAAGGAAATATTCTGCAGGATAGGCAGGCATCATAAGCCCCTCCATGGAGCGTTCCATCCTTTTGCCGTTTTCTTCAGGACGGAATATCTTTAAAGAGCCGTCCTTCTGCGGAAATGCCTTTAGGCCTTCAAAACAGCCCATTCCGTACTGTGTTGTGTAGTTAACAAGGGGGAGTTCCGGAAAGCTGTTTCTTTTCTGTATGTATTGTTCCCTATCCTCATCGGAGAGTTTCGCCTCTTCGTCCATTTTAAGATGCGGCTTTTCCTGATACTTCTCCTCCCATGCTTTATCTTTAGAGTATTTTGCAAGATAAACCCAAGGGTAAATAGCCAGACTAAAACTCTTTGCCATAAGAATCTCCTGAAATATTGTTGTTAAAAAGATAAACTTCTGCTCATTTATGGTCAAGAGATTATAATATAAAAATAAATTATAAAAAACTTCTAAAACAAATGCATCCTTTTAGTCGATGATATCTATGATGAATAACACGAGGGATCATATTATTTTCTTCATGGCGCAGAAGATGTTCTACCTTGAAAAGACCGGTAAAATAGAAATCTACAACCGTTTAGTACAGCATTTTGAGCAGATTAACCTTGACCTTCTTTTAAAATATCTTACAAGCTACTATTCCGTAGATATAGAACGCGAAATGGATGACTTTTATTTAAATGAAGGTGAACTTATATTTATAACCCGCAGAGGCAAATACAGGTTTAAACATGTATACAGAAATAATCATCTACGTCTTCTCAGTATTTCATGTGAAAAAGAGAAGTAAAATATTTTAAATTTCCAGGGAAGTACCTTCTCTGGCTGCAATTACATTTAACTTAGCTCCCAATTCCTTTGCATAGGCTTTTGCGTCTTTTTCCATCTTTTCTACTACCGTATCGCTATTGTTTGGGTCAAAGTGAGTTAATACCAGGTTTTTAACTCCTGCTGCAAAGCCAACTTCCACTGCGCTTTTATAGTCGGAGTGTCCGAAACCCTGCACAACAAAACCTCTGGAATAGTACTGTTTCTCTGTGAACTGTGAATCATGAATTAGTATATCTGCGCCTTGTGAAAATTTTATGAGATTAAAATCGCCGCCCTTAAAGGGTTCGGTATCTGTTGCATAAACGATTTTCTTTCCGGTTTTATGTTCGGTTATTTTGTAGAAGAATGTCCCGTTCTGCGGATGGGAAAGGTTTTCGCATACATCCACAACCGCTGTTTCTTTTGGAAGTTTAGGATGTGAAAAGTGAACCTTTGTATGAAGGTTCTCCAGTGAAGGATATATTTCATTTATCTCTTCCCATTTTTTACCAAAAACCGCTTTCAGGTCCTTCTTTGTATGAATATCAAGAAGGCGTATGGATTCTGTTGTGCTCACCTCTTCTATTATCTTCTTGCTCTTTGTATCGTTTAAAAGAACGGGGAACATGGGGGAGTCGAAGAGCTCTGTTTTAAGGATGCTAGAAAGAGATCTGTTCATACGCAGGGGAGAGTACATGTTAATAAGGCAGTCGGGAGAGTACATCCATTTAAAAAAAGGAAGTCCCTGATGATGATCATGGTGCAGGTGCGAAAAGAATATTATAAAAACCTTTCTGCTAATTTCTTTTCCCAAATTTCTAATACCGGACCCGGCATCAAGAATAATAAAATGTTTTCCCGTTTCTATAGAGTAGCAGGATGTGTTTCCTCCGAATTTTACCGTACTTTCTCCGGGTACAGGTATGGAGCCGCGTACACCCCAGAATGTAAGTTTCATATATATATCATTTACCAACATAGTAAAAAAATCAAGAAATATTTCCCAAACAGTTACAATTTTTAAGATATTTGCTATTCTATTACAGTTGTAATGGAATTGAGGAGGTGTTTTAGATGATTCGGCACGTTGTTGTTATGGCTGGCGGGTCAGGAACGCGTTTGTGGCCGGCGTCGCGGTCATGGCATCCCAAACAGTTTCTAAACCTCGGCACGGGTAAAACCCTGTTTCAGGAGACTCTGCTCCGGACTGCTGCTCTTAAGTTAAAGGGTAAAATCATTATTGTAACACACAGGAATCAGATTGACTTTATTCTGGATCAGGTTAATGCCCTCTTTTCCGATAATTCGGGGAGAGGAGAAATCGTTGTTCTTGCAGAGCCGGAAGCGAAAAATACAGCTCCGGCTGTTATGCTTGCCTCGCGCTTTTTGGAAGCAGTGGGTGAGAGCGGAAGTTCTGTTGCTGTCCTCCCGGCGGATCATTTTATAAGCCCCATAGAGAGATTTAAGTCTGATATTGGCAGCGCTGCAGATATTGCAGACAGTGATAAGCTTGTAACCTTCGGTATAGAACCTTCGGGACCGGAAACAGGATACGGCTACATAGAAGCAGGGGAAACTTTCGGTCCGGGTTTTTTGGTTAAAAAGTTTAGAGAAAAACCGGACGCAAAGACAGCTAAAGAATTCTTAGAGAGGGGAAACTTCTATTGGAACTCAGGTATTTTTGTGTTTAAAGTCGGTGTTTTCTTAAGTGAAATGAAAACCCATTCACCAAAACTATACTCACATTTTAAACGGCACAGCTTTACAGAAAGCCTTACACGTGCAGGTGATAACCTCTTTG
>QNBI01000185.1 GCA_003641675.1 Spirochaetota bacterium
GGAGAACCTGCAGGAATTGTTGTAGGCCTCCCCGATTTTAATGAGCTCTTTAAAGGGCTTAACGGGAAACTTTCCGTGCGCATGCTGTACCGTTTATTCTTTAAAAGAAAAACCATACACAGGGCAAGGGTTCTTATTTTCGGGGTATCACAGAAACACCGGAACAAAGGGGTTGATATTAACCTTATGTATGAACTCTACAGGAATTCTTATAACCTCCATATAACCGAAATGGAAGGTTCGACAATCGGTGAAGAGAACTATCCCATGTGGAGGGCAGTTGCTCAAATAGGAGGTGAAATTTATAAGCAGTATCAATTCTATCAGCTTAAAATCTAAGACACCCCAGGCTCAAACTCCGTATAAAACCATTTACACACCTCTTATAAATCTATCCGTCAAAGCATTATAAGGTTCTCATTCTTTAGGACATATATCCTGGCAAGATTAAGGGTATATAAAAAGGTTTTCTTTACCTCTGTCAGTTTATCTTTATTTAACACTAAAACATCCAGTTTGCTATTAGTCTTTAAGAAGAATTCTGCTGAATTTTTCTGCGACAATTTAAGGGGTGTTTTCTCCAGAAAATATTAGAATATCTATATCCGATAGTTGCAGATATTTATTTGCAGGAAGCTTCACTCCGAAGAATCGTCCCATAAATTCTCAAGTTCCTTAACATTATCGTCCGCCCCCGCATTCCCTGCACGCTCCACAGCGCCTCCACCGGCTTCCGTTTCCTCTCCTGAGGTCGTTCCGTTAATTAAATAGCTGTACCTTGCAGCAGTTTCCGGCGAACTCGCCCTCGCCTTTAGAAAATACTTTAAGAGCTGCTCATTGTCCGACTTTCTGTAGTAGATAAACGCAAGCTTAAGATTTAAAATGGCAGAATCCGGTTCAATACAGGCCGCCTTTTTAAGCACTTCTTCCGCGTCTTTTACCCTGTTTTTTATAAGATAAAGATTGGAAAGATTAACATATGGCGAAATATAATTGGGGAACTGCCGTATAAGTTTTTTAAAAGTTTCCCCGGCTTCATCCTCTCGGCCGAATCTTGCATTGAGTATCCCGATTTTATTCTCAAAATAAGCCTTCTTTCTTCCGGATGCATTAGACGCTTTTCCGCTGTAGCTTGCTAAGGCCCTTTCGTACAGTGAATCATGAATCGTATTAATTGAAACACTGTAAAGTTTCTCTACCTTAGCCGGGTCCGCGGGAATTATGTGAAATATACTTGCCGGTAAGGAGATAGGAGGAAATTCTTCCTGTTCCACCGCCACAGGCAGAAACTCAACTTTAGCGGCAACCTTATTTCGCCTGTAAATTTGGGAGGCAGTCTTCCATGCATGCATGAAACCGCGTTCAAGTACGGTAGTTTCTACAGGTATCCAGAGAGAACCCTTAAACGGTATCGCTGCATAGGAATTCGTTGTAAACATCCATCTGCTGCCTGCAGGCTCCCCGCTGTTAAACGCCATAAAAACATGCCCAGGCGAAGTCATTATAGCAGTTTCTATTCCGGAAGACTCCATAAGGGAGCAGAGCAGAGCGGTAGTATCATCGCAGTCACCGGACCGTAGTAGAAGCGTCTTTCTTGGGAAACGAACCGTATCCTCCACATTCACTTTACCCAGAACCTTTGAAATAGGCGAATCAGGGTCTTCAACATAGGTAATACCATAGCTTCCAAGTGCACAACTTATCTGTACAGCCCTAATGAATTTGTCCGGCAGGACATAACCACCTGGAATCTTCCGCTTTGCAAAACTAAAGGTATTCAGTGAGCTGTGCGAAAACCTCTCCACAGTATCTTCATGAGGAGTTATGAAAGATGCAAGCTTTCCGGAATTATTCCACTGCAGCGCTGTCCTGCGGTAAAGGGTGACAGCTTTAGAATTTGACATTGAAAACTCGTCTTTCCCCACGGTATACGATGCTTTCACATTTACCTGAGCGCTTATATCCTCCTCCAAATTCAGCACACTCTGATTAAAAAGAATATACAAATCCGCTTTAGCACTCCTGCCCGGTTTTAATTCCTCTATTACCTGCGATGCCAGAGGGAAATCCATATATTTCTTTATAAATGAACTCACTCTGATATTTTTAATGCTTTTATCACCTCTATTCTCTATAATTACAGAACCTGCCGGATGATCTAAATAGTACCTCATTAACGAAGGGAACAAACCTGCAAACTTGAGCTCCTTAAATTTCAGAGGATAAGTCTTCTCTCCTTCTTTATTCTCCTTTTGAAATCTATTTTTAAGTTCATTCATTTCGGCTCGCGCTTTGATGTTTCCAGGATCGCCTGCAAGAACCTGCTCGTACATCTGTACTGCCCTGCTATAGGTTAGCCTTGCAGACTCCGGCCCCAGTTTTAAAATAACGGCAATCGCTTTATCTTTTAATTTGCCGGCATTGGCCATAAGCATTTGCACTTTAAGATTTGCAAGATTAATCCTTGCCTTACCGTTGTCCGGCTCCATATCCAGGACCTCCTCCCATAGATAACCGGACATCTCATAAGCTCCGGCATCCTTATACATGGAGGCCTTCTCTTCCAGAGCTTTTACATCTTTATTCTCAACTATCCTCTTGTTTAACCGTACGATCTTTTCTTCGAAATCTGTACTTTTACCGTAATCCTTTAGGTATTGCACATCGAGTAGTTTAATAATACGCTTGCCCATCTGGTCAGATACATATATTACACCGTTCTTTGAATTAACTGCAGTATGGCCAATCATAGGAAGCGGTTCGTTAGAGCCGGAAAACAAATCCGGTATTTCCGACAGTCGCCACAGCGGTATTCCCAGCCTATTGTAACACGCCATTTTACCGGAGGAGTAGTACAGGACAAACCTCCCGTCATCATAGATAGACATAGAAACCGGGTTCTGCCCCTGCTCGGGATCGCAAAGAGGTATTATGCTGTCTAAAAGAGTTCCTTCCGGAGAATGAATACGTATGCGACGCTCCACAACATCGTACACCCATATATTCCCCTCCGGCCCACCAGCTACGGCTGTAATATTCGAGTATGGGCCTGTAAAGAGGTCCACTACTTTCCGCCTGGGGGCAGAGCTGAACGCGGACTTACTCCCGGTAACAATTAAAGCACTCTTTTTCTGAACATTTACTGCAACGACACTTCCATCCTGCAATGCCGTAAAGGGGCCGTATAGATCGAACCCTACTCTTAATTTTTGAGGTTTCTCCGAGCCACCTGCAATTTTGTAGATATCCCTGCCAAGCGAAGGCTTTAAAAAGACAGTCCCGCCGGGAGTTGCAGAGACTCCCGAAGCAAATGTGTAGTTCCCCGATTCAAAGAGCGTCCTCCCCGGTTCTCCGACAATACCGAAACGGCCGTTAAACTCTACGCATATGGAGGAAAATGCAGCCAAAAGATTCCCCTCACCTGTTACAGCAATATCAATTGGCATAAGCATCATTGGCATTTCTGGAATAACAGAATTCTTAAAAGCATCTGTAGGTATTTCATCTACATATTGAGGATGATTTTTTAGGTCTGATGCAAGGTATCTGTGGAAGCTGCTCCCCAGATATAGGATTACATTCGCCATATAGCTGGCTGTATCCTCGGAAGGGTATCCGAAGATTGTGAAACTTTGAGCTTTACCGCTACTGTTTCCGCCGCTGCCGCTTCCCAAGCTCTCATCTTCCGCTCTCCTTACACCGGGCTTCATTTGCAGGCTCATAATAGATTGCCTTCCGCTTATATTAACTGTTACGGAGAGTGTATAGTTCGATCTTTCAGCTTTTCCTTTTTTAAAATCTGTAATCTTAAAATATTCAGAGTAAAGATCCGAGGCAATTCGTTCGGCCTGTTTTAGAATACTATCTATAAGTTCCGTATTATCTTTGCCTGCAGGAACGACTAAGGGTTTATTTATAAAGACGGTATCTGCCCATATACAAAATCCACAGGGAATAAGAAAGAAAATAACTATTAGTATTCTTAAGGAAATTTTAACAGAAAATCTCTTGCCAAAGCTGCTCATACATAAAAGTATATACCATTTTCTTTATTTGGAATACTTTTCCATGTAATCCTTAACAATCTACGGAGGCTCCTGCCCTTCCGGCATAAAAATAAGAGCCGCAGAGTGATAAGTTCCCTTTTCATACATCTTATCATACTTACCGGTAAAAGCCCTCTCTGTTCCTTTTTTACGCAATACTTCGCACAGAAATTGTGTAAGCCTCTTCTTCCATTGCCTATTAATTAGTATACCAGCCTTTGATTAAAACCAGTTGTACCCTATTTGCTAACCTTACTTAATCGACAGAATTATCCAGCCATATCGGTTTTTAGCAAGTTTGTACAGGTTCTCACATCTTTCAGGTTGGGCAAAAATATATTCCTTTTAAAAAAATAAATAAAAATATATTTCTTGACAATAATATACAGTACAGCCTAAAATTATTGCTATCTTAATAAAAAAGGAGATATTTATGAATGAACATGATTTACTCGCAACGAAGGGTAGAATTGTAATTCATGTAAAGCTCTACATTACAGTTCTAATCATCGTTGTTATCTCTGAACTTATAGGCATCTACAAATTGCCAGTCGGTCCTGGTGTAGTTGTACTGCTGCCCATGCTCTATGCTGTAATTATCGGTATTATTATTACACCCAAGGTCCTGGGAAAGGCTATAAAGGTCCTTCGCAAAGCGGTGTCGGATGATGTAGTTGAGCTTGCCGGAGCCGTCGTTATGATTTCACTTCTTCCTCTCGGTGTAAAATACGGCACTCTTGTAGGCCCTGCCGTAGCAAAGATAGTAAAAGCAGGTCCGGCTTTTATTCTGCAGGAGTTAGGTAATTTAGGAACTATTATTATTGCTTTTCCGATAGCAATTCTATTGGGCTTAAAACGAGAGGCCGTAGGTGCTACCGTAAGTATATGCAGAGAACCTACCCTTGGAATAATCGGGGAACGCTACGGAATAACCTCACCGGAAGGAACAGGGGTTCTGGGGACCTACCTGACGGGGACAATA
>QNBI01000186.1 GCA_003641675.1 Spirochaetota bacterium
AAGAATCGTATGCAGAAGTGCTGGAAGAAGAAGGAAATTACCCGGGTGCTCTAAAAGTGTGGCAATCTCTGGAGGATGACCACCCCACAGATGTAAGGGCACATATAGGGGCTGCGGAAATTTACAGCAGGATGGGAAGAACAGACAATGCCATATTCGAATACAGAAAGGCTTTGGATTTGGACAGTAAGAATGAGTCTGTTTTTAAGAATTTATACAGCCTTTATAGAAAAAGCGGGAAGACGAAAGAACTCTTTAATTTATTAGAGGACAGATATTTAAGGGACAAACGGAATAGGATTCTTTTAAAATATTTAATTTTACTCGCCGGAGATATGGGCAGGGGGAAAGATGAGGACTTTTATAAGAAAGAATTAAACAGAATATCCGGGAAACAGCCTTTAAATAAGAACCAATAGATCTTTTATTTGTGGTTAATTAAAATAAAAGATGATATAATAAAAACTGTATTATGGAAGAAAAAGTACTATCGATAATCCGTTCCTATGCACTCAAAAGCAGGCAGAATATTGTATCGTATGCAAAACTGCTTAAGGTATTTGTGCGCTATGCAGAAAAAAAGAAAGATACGGAACTTAAGGATCTGTGTCTTGCAGAGAAAATAAGGCTTATTCCCATTCTTCTGGAATTGGAGGAAAAAGAATATATAAAGCTGCACTACCGGGAAGGTGCTATAGATGGCGTGGAAGTTTTTTCGTACTACAGAGACCTTCTTAAAAAGGATTATAAGGCCATCGAAGAGGACCCGTCCATTGCTTTCCCGTCCCGGGAAAAGTACGATAATATAATTCCTCAGGAGGAGATACTGGTAATTAATGTAAAAACGGACCTTGTTTCGATATTAAATACTTTTCATCAGATAGATAAGGATGTAATACAGATTAATTTCCCGGAAGATATTAACAACCTTCTTGTTCCTACAGAGTATATAAAAGGTCTTATGGAAAGTGCCGTTTTTAAAATACATGCTTACCTTCAGGACTCACGCAATTCCGGTTTTATTTTTAACAAACTCCTTCCAATAATGAAGCGGCAGGAGGTTATTCTAAATGAGCTTCTCAATTCCGTAATAACAAAACCGAGAAGAGCTTTCACATCCCTTTTAAATCCTACGGCTAATTCATTTAAATTCTGGGCTCATCTTGCAAGTTTTATTCTTCAGGATTACAAGGATAAGGGAGAAAAACTGCAGGACGAAATAGGGTACTGTCAGTCTGCATATCTAATTGGTTTTTTCGTTGTTTATCAAAAAGGGCTTGTGCAGAGGGAACAGGAGAGAAAAACGGATTTATCCAACCTTGAAGTACAGATAAAAAAAGCTCCTTATGCCTTTACTTTTAACGATTTGTACGACCTTCGCGATGGCCATGGGGTGCAGTATGTAAAAAAATATTCAAGGGAATTTATACACAAGTTTCTTGAAGAACGTTCTAACGAAAAAGAGGATAACAAACTACCGGAAATTATAGTAATTAGAGGGGGTAACAATAAACAGTACTTCATGCACAGAGACCTTATCCTGCCGCTTTTTCTTGAAAAAGCTGCGGAAACTGCAAATGAAATTAAGACAGATATTGTGGAAGAATGGGTAGGGGCTTTAAAGGACAACAGAAAGACAAGAGAAATGCACCGCGACGCGGATTTTTATAAACTTATAGCAAACAAAGTTAAATCGGAATTCCCTCTTTTTACTGCTCTGGCAGATCCAGATTTACTGTCCTTTGCGCGGGAAGAAGCTACGGTTGACTATTCGGTAATGGAAACTGTAAACAGGTATTTTACAAAGAATAATAAATTACGCCCTTTAAATGTAATTTTGGGCCTTTACCGGAAAGACCTTTTAAGAGAAGCGAAAGCTGCGCTCCCGTTCTGGGATACAGTTCCTATAATAAAAGGAATTGTCAGGTTTTTTAGACAGCTCTTTACAGGTAAACGCAGGGAAAGGTACGAAGAAGCTCCATCCGGAACAAAGCCTTTAAGATCTAAGAGAGGGGATTCCAAAACAAAGAACCTTGCCTCAGTGAGTGAGAAGGGCGATCAGAAAAGCAGCGGGAGAAGCAGGCAAAAAAATAAGAGCGGCTTTAGTGCTGTTTCAAGTGCAGAAAAAGCAAAGTCTATTAAGAGCAGTTTAAATAAAGTACAGTATATTAATGCAATAAAAAAATTAAAAGAAGAAGTTGTAGGCAAAAATGAAACTATTAACATGCGCCTAAATCAGCTTGCAGAGAAGTGGAATCCTCTGTTTGATCCGGTTGCAAAGAAAAATCTGGTAGAGGATGTAAATGCACTAATAAGGGATTTTTTAAGAAGCTTAAAAAGAGGATTCCGTGTAAAGCCTCCCGATGTAGATAGATTGCGCAACCTGGCATCGCAATTAGTTACAAGTAAAAATCTTGCAAGTATAAAAAAGAAAGACTATTTAAAAGAATATATAGTGGTGTATATGATTAAAACTCTAAGCGAGGGTTAAAAGCCTGACCATTTCATCTCTGTCAAGAGTTTTAATACTGGGATACTGTATAAGCCATTTTTTATCTATAAAACCCCACAGAGCAAGGTATGTGGTAATGTAACTCTCTGTATTTTCTTTTAAATTGTCTATCTGGTCGTCTATAAGCACTGCACTTGTATAAGCTGAGGCTTTTAAAAAACTTTTAATAAAGAATATTTTATCGGAATTAGAGGAGTAGTGCACTCTCTCTGGACTAATATTTATACTATAATATCCAAGAGTCTCTATAATATACTTTTCCTTCTTTGTAGAAAGTATATGTATATTTTCTTTTTTTGAAGCTTTTTTTAAAGGTTCTGTAAGAAATGGGAATATTGTGTGAAGTTCTAGCCAGTATGCATGGTCGGTTTTTAACAGATAATCACGTGCCTTGTAGAAGTAATTCTTATATGCATTCATTTTCTCCCTGCCTGCAAGACCCCTCTGAATATCGAACTGTTTATTATCCTTAATCTCTGTCCCGTGGTCTATAAGCTCCTGAATAAGAAGGTAGTCGTCTCCGCTTCGAATAAAGGGCCTGTACCGCATGAAACGTGTTCGTAAAGATACAGAAACATGGCTGGGTTCCGTTTTTAGGTGGTATCTATAGTAGCCTATCCATGAGCTTACAAGACACTCATCTGCGGAATTGCAGATAACGCCGTCAAAATCTATAAAAATCACAGTAGAAGACATATACGTTTAAAACTTAACTGGCTGAACTGTCATTAAAAATGGCCTGCGGATTTTTCCACAGGATATCCCACGCTAATCCAAGTGCTTTTTCTTCATTAAGCTCTATCATATTGGGGTCGTACTTTGAGCTTTCAATTTTTTCTGCCAGGACTTTGGCAAGGGTATATTTATACATGCGGAATTTCGGCAGAATAAACTCCAGATAATAGGCATCCGAGTAGTATGCTATTATCTTATGAAGAGGCACAACCTCCAGCCGTCTGGAAACTTCGCGTGCAATATCTGTCGGGTTGTTGAGGTACCACCAGTGACCGGAAGGATAGACATTATGGCGTATCCATGCGGATGATGTTAGTTCAAGCCCCTGGGTATCGGATAGCACAGAGGTCGGAAATCGTACATCCGGATACCTGTTGAAGAGGTAGTCATATCCGCGCATTGAATTTGTCGAATTAACGAGGTCCGTTCCAAACTCTACCCCATGTTCATATACCTCTTTATCCACACCTATCATGAGGTGGAAGGGAACGCCGTATTTTTTACAGAGTTCTGTAACAAGAAGGAAGGTATAGGCGACATGGTCCTCGTGTTCATGGTCGGAGAGCCGTTCTCCTGTCATAATCTTTTTAATAATAGCATCCTCTCTTGTTTTTCCTACCGGGTATATCTTAGTGTTGGGCCAGGAGGATACGGATGCATAGGCGAAATTATTCTCTTTAAAATATGCAAAAATCCTGTTCAGTGCTTTATTGAATGAGCTGCTGTCTTTTATCGGAATATTTGTACTTTCCGCCATTTCCTTTAAAGCCGGCCCTCTGTCTGCAAAATAGCTAAAGGGGTCTATTCTTAAACAGGGCCTGTAAAAGCTGTTGTCAAAACCATCTAATTTTTCGTTAAACTGGTTTGTAAGGTAAATCCTCTTTAATTTGCTTTTTTCTATAAGCTTTTCAACATATCCGGATTTGGCCATAAGCTTCTTGGATTTTTCGTTTATGCTTTCCAGCTTTTCAGGGTCCAGAAGGTCACGTTTCGGGATTCCTAAGAATTCTTCTCCTATTGTAAGGAACCAGGAAAACTGTACAGTGTTGTGAATAAGCGGAAGCTTACTGGAAATACGCCTTAAAAGTTCATCGGGAGATATTCCCTTTTCCCACCAGCCGGGATCATACTCTGCGGAATTGCACAGTTCTGTGTAGTAGTGGTACGAAAGAATGCCCCCCAAACTTCCCGCAGAGGCATGTTGGGGATTAATATGTGTATGGGGATCAAATATAGGGAAATTGTTTATTTCTTTATATAAACGCTGCACAGTTTCTGTATTCATTGCATTACTCCTTCGTTTTTATTCCCAGAGATTTAAGGTGTCTGCCTATATGCGTGTAGAGGGCAGACCAGTAATCCTCTATATTATCTTCGAGACATGCATATATCTTTTTTTTAAGCTCATCATTTTTAAGCATTTCACCGTAGGTTATGTGAATTACCTGCCTGGCATCCGGATTATCAAGGATATTGGGAAGCTGTCTGTCTGCAAGCTGTTTAATATCGGGCAGGTTTCCAAGATTCGGGGTTATATGGTAGTATTCACGGGCGGCTTTATAGTTTGCCCTTGCAGAAACGTAAACTTCTCTAAAGAGTCCGGGGTCTTTTAACGCTATTACCCGGACCGCCTCGAGCCAGTTGGTTCCTGCTGTTTTAATGTGGAATTTCCATTCTGTCTGTTTGCCTATTATTGGAAAGACCTTAAATTTATCACTTCCGGAATGTACGGATATTCTGTACCCCATTTTTTTTGCTATTAGAG
>QNBI01000187.1 GCA_003641675.1 Spirochaetota bacterium
AAAGGCGGTTCAAAATATATTTTCCGGTTTAGGACAGAAGGGGAAAATGGAGATTATCTCTGCCGGTAGAGAACCTTCAATAGAAACGAAGATGGGAACTACACGGTTAAAGCTGCTGGAAGCAGCAAAGAACATTGAGGGGGCAAATGATTGGAGCTTTGACCGTGCATTAAGAATAGCTGCTGCCGATTTAATACCGAGGGAAGGCAGGAAATCGATAGTTTATATCGGGAAAGGATTATTAAATCACCTTTCCTTTAAGAATTATTCTTTAATTCAGCTTGCGGATTATCTTAAGAATAACAGCATAGATTTTTATACAGTCTCCCTTGAAAATATAAGACCTGCGGATGAGCTGGTATTTTTAACCGAACAAACGGGAGGCAGAGGATACTTTTTAAATTCTCCGGAAGGAATTACACGTATAGTAAATGATATAGAAGGTAAAATTATGCCTATCTACACACTTTCATTTATATCACATTCCGAATCCGATTTCGGGCGTAAGTATATAAAATTAAGTTCCGAAGTTACAGTTCAGAAAAAAAGCGGACGGGATGATAGCGGTTATTACGCGCCATTAAGGTTCTAAAACTTGACATTATTGTTTCTATAATCTATGATTTTAAATCATAATAGTACAGAGGGTTTGCTCGATTTGGATATTTTATTTGCCTTTTTTGTCTTCTACAATGGAGCAATTTCTTAACAAGAAATGCAGCTTAATTTGAATCTTCTCTTTCGTTGTGAAAAACAGGGAAGGGGTGTTATCTATTTAGGCTTTAAAAGAATATATATTTAGGGAAACTAATCCGTGATAAACTATGAACTAAAAAAAATACTTGATAAAAAGTTTCAGATATTCGGCGGAAGAATAGGGTCCGGGAAAACCGAAATAGCTGTAAATATTGCAATAGCTTTAAAACTACAGGATGTGGGCAATACTCTTTTTGATATGGATATTGTTAAACCCTATGTAAGGATACGGGATATAAAAGAAAAAATTAGTGCTTATGAATTAACTATTATTTCTCCTCCGGATATAACCCGTACATTAGACCTTCCAATATTTCCTCCATATATAATAGGCAGATTAATGGAAAACGAAACTGTTAAAATACTGGATGTAGGAGGTGATCCTTACGGTGCCGGTTCTATTGCGCAATTTAGAAATGTAATAGAAACAGGCGGTTATAATTTTTTCTTTGTTGTAAATACTAAACGGCCGGAAACATCTACAGAAGATGAAATTATCTCTTCCTTTAGAGAGGTAGAGCATGCTTCCAGGTTAAAGGTAACACATTTTATTTTAAACACAAATTTGCGATGGGAAACGACCCGTAGGGTTTTTGAGGAAGGTAAGGCTATTCTTGAAAAGGTATCGGCTAAGACCGGCATTC
Source organism: Spirochaetota bacterium (assembly GCA_003641675.1). Classification (GTDB taxonomy): domain Bacteria; phylum Spirochaetota; class Spirochaetia; order SZUA-6; family SZUA-6; genus SZUA-6. Next base: position 1,401 of record QNBI01000187.1, read on the forward strand.
CGGTTGAATTTGGATGTGTGGAAAAAAATCATGAAGAAATCGCAGAGAACGCCGCTCTCCCGATTTTACCGCTGGAACTATTTATTAAACCGCTGCCGGATTTGAGTAATAAATGAAAAAAAGTGGTAATTAAAATAGCTAATGTAATCTTTATTTTACAAGGAGTATTTATGGAGACAAAAGTAATCATTAATGAAGAACGGTGCAAAAGCTGCAGTTTATGTGTAAGCGTCTGCCCGAAAAATGTTTTGCGTATTTCTAATCGGTTAAATCCCAAGGGGTATCATCCTGCTGAACTGTTCAACAATGATGAGTGTATTTCCTGCGGATTTTGTTACCTGATATGCCCGGATGCTGCTATCGTAGAGGTTAGGCGTCCTATTAAAGTGAAATCCTGAGGAGGTAATTATGAGTGAAAAGATTCTTATGAAAGGTGCGGAAGCCCTGGCGGAATCCGCTATCAGAGCCGGCTGCATGGCTTTTTTCGGCTATCCGATTACACCTCAAAATGAAACACCAGAATATTTTTCGCGGAGAATGCCCCAGGTTGGAAGAGTGTTCTTACAGGCGGAAAGTGAGGTTGCTGCAATAAATATGGTTTATGGAGCTGCATGTACGGGGACTCGTGTTATAACAACTTCATCCAGTCCGGGAATTAGTTTAATGCAGGAAGGGTTCAGTTATATTGCGAATTCTAATGTTCCGTGTGTAGTTGTTAACGTTATGCGGGGAGGGCCCGGTCTCGGGGATATTGCGCCTGCTCAGGGAGATTATAATCAAGCTACAAAGGGCGGTGGAAATGGGGATTACCACTCTATCGTCATTGCTCCGCATACAGTTCAGGAAGCAGTTGATCTTATGTTCGATGCTTTTGAGCTGGCGGATAAGTATAGAATAATGGTTGTTATGCTTGTGGACGGATTAATGGGACAGATGATGGAACCTGTAGAATTTCGTGAATGGGTGGATGTAAAGAAAGAAGCTCCTGATTGGGCAACGGTAGGTCAGGGCAATAGAGATCATAGAAATATAATAACTTCTCTTGAAATACTTGCAGAGGGTCTTGAAAAAATGAATATAGCTTTACAGAAAAAATACTCGGAAATAAATCAGAATGAGAAGCGTTACGAAGAGTATAAAATGGATGACGCAGAATATGGGCTTACTGCATTTGGCACAGTGGCAAGGATATCTAAAACCGTAGTGGATATGGCAAGGAATAAGGGAATTAAACTTGGACTTATCCGGCCTGTTACTGTCTGGCCCTTTCCTAATGAGATATATGAAAAAAGAAGGGAGCAGGTAAAATCTTTCTTTGATGTTGAAATGAACGAAGGCCAAATGCTCATAGATGTACGTCTGGCCGTAGAAGGAAAAAGGCCTGTCTTTTACTACGGGAGGCTCGGAGGTGTTGTTCCTACGGCAGAAGAAATACTTGGAGAAATAGAGAAGAAGATAGGAGGGGCAAAATGAAAACTCTTTATAAAATACCAGAAGCTTTTACCGATAGACCTACGACATACTGTCCGGGATGCCCGCATGGTATAGCTCATAGATTGGTTTCTGAACTGCTCGATGAGATGGATCTAACTAAAAAAACAGTAATTGTCTGGCCGGTTGGGTGCTCTGTTTTCGGCTATTATTTTATAGGCACGGACGCGGTGGAAGCGGCGCACGGGAGAGCCTGCGCCATGGCAACGGGGATTAAACGCAGCCATCCGGAATCATTTGTTATGACTTATCAGGGAGACGGAGATCTTGCATCGATAGGAATAGCGGAAACTGTACATGCTGCAGCCCGTGGAGAAAGAATTTCTGTTATTTATGTGAATAACGGCAATTACGGCATGACAGGCGGACAGATGGCGCCTACAACTCTTCTTGGCCAGGTAACTACAACTTCGCCTTATGGTCGTGAAGCGCTTGCGAACGGTTTTCCGTTAAAAGTACCGGAAATGCTTGCAGCAATTGACGGACCTGCATATATTGCCCGTGCAGCTCTTGACAGTCCTAAACATATAATACAGGCAAAAAAGTTTATTAAACGGGCATTTACAGCCCAGAGAAAGGAGCTCGGGTTTTCACTTGTAGAATTGATATCTTCGTGTCCTACAAACTGGAAAATGACGCCGGAAGAAGCTCTTAAAAGAATAAAGAACCAGGTGCTCCCGGTTTTCCCGATAGGGGAGCTGAAAGTTGATGAGGAGGTAGAGTAATCATGGAAAAACAGGTTGTAATTTCTGGCTTCGGAGGCCAGGGTGTAATGCTCGCCGGAGAACTTCTTGCAGAGGCTGGAAAAGAAGAGAACAAACATGTGACCTTTCTACCGTCCTATGGGCCGGAGATGCGGGGAGGAACGGCATATTGTGATGTTATCGTCTCGGATGAAAATATAGCCTCTCCTGTTATATCTTTTCCGGAAGCCGCAATAATTCTTAATTTACCCTCGCTTACCAAATTTGAACCCTTAATGAAAAAAGGAGGAATAATTATCCTAAATAAAACAATTATTCCCCAGAATGTTTCAAGAAAAGATATCCAGGCTTGTGAAATAGATGCACTAAATATGGCAAAAGAGCTTGGAAACGAAAAGGTGACAAACCTTATCCTGTTAGGGGCATATGTTGAGCTTGAAAAAACAGTATCTGTGGACACTTTAAAAAAAGCTTTAAAGTTGTTCTTGACCGGTAGAAAAGAGAAATTAATTCCAATTAATGAACAAGCTCTGGACGCAGGTGTAAAAGCTGCAAAAGCCTATTCATCACGTTAGAGTCAGTTGAAAAACAGGTTTAAAATATAGCGAATATTTTCCAGGTTCCCTGATCCTCTTTAAAGTAATATTCCTGATACCGGGTCCAGAAAGGTATCCTATCGGAGAGGTCTATTTTGGTTTTTACTGTTAAAAGATAGACCGGTGCGGCAATCTGAGCTTTGAACTTATCAGAGTGTTCCAGAAATATGCTGCCCGGATATATGAGGCTCGAAATTGTAATACCGGAAAAATCAAGGTTATCAAAATACCCCTTGAAAGTAGTTTCCAGTTCTTTTTTAGTTATTGTAGTCTGAAGCTTAAGTATTTTAAGAGGGTCCTCAATATACCGCACTGCGCCCTCTGTATTTTTATCTAAGAATGCACTAATGCATTTTGTAAAATTATCTTTTATTTCAGAATATATATCGATTTTACCAGGAGCTGCTGCTGGTTTCTTTGCTGCAGATATAGAAGATTTCGGCCTCCAGGTTATAGGCGGAGGGGTAGCGCCGATAGAATATATAAGCCAAACATCCTTCGGCTTATAGAAGTAAAATGCCTGGTGTTTGGTCCAGAAGCCAATATAATTTGAAAAATCCTTTACGGCATCTATCGTAAGAATGTAGGTTGGTCCCCAGATACTTGAAATATTTGAACTAGCCTGTGATATCCTTAAACTGTTAACATCATACACACTGGATGGAGGCAGGCCTAAAAGATTAATTTTGGAAAAAAGGTTGGATAAAGCTTTTCGAGCCTCATTTTGGCTGACATCTTCTGACAGCGATGAAATGTATACAGATCCCGCAAGCAGTTCAACAATTGAGTCGCTGTCTTCGGCTATGAGCGAGCCCACAAG
>QNBI01000188.1 GCA_003641675.1 Spirochaetota bacterium
GATAATTTTGCAAGAAAATATATAGAATCACACGGTGGAAAACCTGCTTTCTTGGGTTATATGAACTATCCTGCATCTCTGTGTGTTTCTATAAATGATGAAGTAATTCATGGCATACCGGGGAAAAGAAGGCTAAAAAAAGGCGATATAGTAAGTCTAGATTTAGGTATTAATCTTGAAGGATATTTTAGCGATGCAGCAATAACAGTTCCGGTGGGTGATTTACCAGAGAGAAAAAGTGAGCTAATCCGTGTTACGGAAGAATCTCTGTACAAGGGTATAGAGAAAGCTGTAGCCGGAAATAGAATTAGCGATATAAGCTACGCTGTTTTTAACCATGCAAAGAAATACGGTTTTGGAGTGGTAAGGCAGTACTGCGGACATGGTGTTGGCCTGGCTCCTCATGAAGACCCCCAGATTCCTAACTACCCAAGTTCCGGCCCGAATCCAAAACTTAAGGAAGGCATGGTAATAGCAATAGAACCTATGATTACTATGGGTACGTGGGAAGTGAAAGTATTGAAAGATCAATGGACAGTAATAACTGCAGACGGTAAAGATGCTGCACATTTTGAACATACAGTTGTAATAAATAAAAACGGGGCTGAGATATTGACAGAATTACATGATTAACTGGCCGAAAAAGGGGTTCTTATGTCCGGCAATAAATATATTTCAAAAATATTAAAGCCTGCAGTTTTAACAGCTCTTGTGTTACTTTTATCTGTACTCTTCTCTTCCTGTACAACCTCTCCTCCTGCAGATACTCACCTTTCTGATATAGAAGTCTTAAAAGCCGTACAGAATTCATTTAACAGAGTTGCGGAAAAAGTCCTTCCTGTCGTTGTAGAAATTAATGTCGAGGAGATTGTAAAACAGAAACTTCCCGAGGGTAATTTGCCCTGGAATTTTTTCTTTGGTACTCCTCCTTCGGATAATAAGCCGAAGGAAAAGGAATATAAAAAATATGGGCTCGGCTCCGGTGTTATTGTTAGAAGGATAGGTAGCAAGGTGTATGTTCTTACAAATAATCATGTAGTAGGTGATGCGCAAAAAATAGAGATAAAGTTATATGACATGAGAAAATTTAAGGCAAACCTTGTGGGTAAGGATTCCAGAAAAGACCTTGCACTTGTGGCGTTTAATACGGATGAAAAAGTGCCTATAGCAAAATTGGGTGATTCGAGTAAATTAAAAATCGGCGACTGGGTGTTTGCTGTTGGGAACCCTCTGGGTTTTGAATCTACGGTTACTGCAGGAATTGTAAGCGGATTGGGCAGGCATGGCGGGCCGGATGGAAATATTAGCGATTTTATCCAGACAGATGCTGCAATAAATCAAGGTAATTCTGGCGGTGCTTTAACTGATATAGACGGAAATGTTGTAGGGATCAATACATGGATAACATCTCCTACAGGAGGAAGTATCGGTCTTGGTTTTGCAATTCCGATAAATAATGCAAAAAGGGAAATTAATGATCTTATAAAAAAGGGGAAAGTCAATTACGGCTGGTTGGGCGTTAATATCGGGGATCCTATTTTGTCTGTGGCAAAAGACTTGAAAGTAGAAAATATTAAAGGTGCTTTAGTTTATAATGTTTTTAAGGGTTCTCCGGCAGATAAAGGGGGTATTCTACCGGGAGACTATATTACAGAAATTAATAAAACCGCAATTGAAAAATTTACTCAATTAGTTGTGCTCATCGGAAATCTTCCCCCGGGAAAAATAGCACATTTTGCAATTATAAGAAACGGCTCATTAATTCACCTGGATGTGAAAATAACAGTCCGTAAGGAAGAAGCAAAAGTTATTGCTCTTAAAAAGAATTTATGGCCTGGTTTTTCTATTGCAAAAATTAATAATGATGTCAGAGATAAACTTAACCTGTCTAATAAAGCAAGCGGTTTAATAATAGTAAGGGTGGAATCCGGAACACCTGCTGCTATTGCAGGTTTAAAACAACTTGATATTATTAAAAGTATAAACGATAAAGAAGTTAAGGGTCTTTTGGATTTCTATAAAGAGCTTAATAAAAAATCTGCCGGTAGTATCAATTTTAAATTAATACGAAACGGTAAAGAAAGAACTATAAGCTTAGCCCGTTAGCTTTAACAGGAGGATTGTACAGTGTACAAAGATTTTTTACCGCTTGTAGCGGTTCGAAATAACGGAATTAAGCTGGCATACAGAATATATCATGATGGGTTTATACCGGATGTAATTTACGTTTCATTAAGAGGCGGTGCATATATAGGAAACGTTGTAAGCGAATATTTTAAACTGGTTCGCAAGAACAGGCATCCTATTTACTATGCCGACGTTGTTGCAAGATCTTATATCAATATAAACAAGCAGTCGGATGTTATGGTGGATGGTTGGACATACAATCCGGAATATTTAAGGCAGGGGGATAAAGTTTTACTTGTTGATGATATTTTCGATACAGGAAGAACTATTAACCATCTTGTGGAAATTATTATGAAAAAAGGAATACCACGAGAAGATATAAAAGTTGCAGTTCATGACTATAAGATACGCTTGTACTGTAAAACAGAACTTCCTGTACAGCCGGATTACTACTGCAGAAAACATGTTGTAAAAACAGAAGATGATGACTTCTGGATACACTATTTAAGTCATGAACTGGTAGGTTTAACGGATAAGGAAAAAGAGGACTATTACTATTCCGAGGATGAGGATTTACGGGAAGCGCTTGAAAACATATAAAAGCTGTCTAAAAGCTCTTATCTTTCTCTCTATACTGTTAGCGCCATTAAGCACAGCAATAGCGGATAATTTCATTTTTTTATCCGTACGTCCCGGCAGTTATAATACAAATAAAAGGCTAAATATTGTTCCATTAAAAAAAGATATTGATATTTCATATTCCTTTGTGAACATAAAGACAGGAAATAAGAATGCAGATATTTCATCCGTAGAAGCCGATGTTCCTTACATGGAACCGCTATATCTCACAGCTTTAAAAGGTGAGGAAAGGCATTACGGTATTGTAGTGCAGGTTAGTGAAAAGAATAAGCTTTTAGAGAAAAGGCTTTTAATATACACAATAGATAAAAGGGAACCTATCGGAGCAAAGACTTCGGAGAAATCCGGTGTATACTACAGACCTGTTTTAATTGCTTTTAAAAATAACAGAAAAGACAGCGTTTATTATTCCCTTAACGGAGATATTTATACTAATCCGCATAAATGGAACGGTAAACCCTTGGTACTGGTTGCAGAAAAAGGTAAAGAAAAGAAATATGTTTTGGACTGCTACACAGAAGATTCAGCGGGCAACAGAAGCTCTGTAAAATCTTATGCATATATTATTAACCATAAAGAACCCTATTTAAATATATTAAGCCCGGTGGATGGAGATTTTGCGAATTATCAGTTTCTCTATATCATTTCTAAAAATGTGCAATGGGTTAAATATACTCTTGACGGAAGCGACCCTGTTAAAAACGGAATAGTGTATAAAGGTCCTTCCTTATTAAAATATTCAGGCAATATTAACCTGCATATTGCAGCGAAACCTCAATGGAGTGCTAATGTTAATTATATAAGACGCAGTATTTTTCTAAAAATTAGACCGGAAAAGGAACTTTCCATTACAAACGATTACCCCAGCGGGCTTTATAAAAGAGGAATAAAGATAGGTATTAGAAGAAATGAAAATGAAAAAATATTCTACACACTAAGTGAAAAAACTCCGAAGAGCTACGATTTTCTGTTTAAAAAGAAGCTATATCTTCGATCCGTTCCCTCTGCACAGAAACTGTACACTCTAAGAATTAGAGGATTAAAAAACAGCGGTCAGTGGGGGAAAGAGTATCGATATTTCTATATACTGGACAGAAGAAATATTTCCGAAGCAAAAACGGAATCCAAAGTACAAAAAAAAGCCGAAAGCGGCCTGCCCCCGTCTCCTCCCGTAATAAACGCAGGCTATTCGAAAGAAAATAGAGGAACCTACATAGTTAATGTAAAATCTTTAAAGGGCATAAAGATACTGTACGAAATATCCTCCTCGGGAACTCCGCGGGATATTAAACCGGGAGTTTCACCTGTTGTCGAATCTCCGCTTGAAATATCGGTTCCCTATGGAATGCAGGGTGATTTTCTAATTAATTTTGCTGCAATAACTTCTGCAGGTATAATATCTGTACAGAAACTGCTTCGTTTTAGTATTGATAAAAAACCCCCTTCGAAACCATTATTATTTCCAGCTCCAGACGGCAGTGTATATGATAAAAGTATTAAAGTAACTGTTGAAAAAAAAGAAGGGACTGTTTTTTATACCATGACCGATGACGGAACGGAACCTGATGATCCTACGGAGAACAGCGCCAAAATAAGCAGAGAGTTAGCTCTTAATGGGGAAAAGGGGAAACTAACTGAATATCGGATTAAAATGCTGTGCAGGGACGATAATGGCAATATAAGTAGAATATTCGGACCTTACAGCTATATCATAGATATGCGCATCCCTGTAATACCTCGAATAAAGGGCTTTGAAAACAGCGAGAAATACAACAGCGCTTCTGTTACAATAAACATACCTTCCGATTATCCTAATATGCATTATACAATTTCCGAAAATGGCAAAATACCGAAAGATCCAAATCTTAAATCCCCGCTTTTAAAAGGGGATTCGCTTAAAATAGAAGGTCCTCCGGGCAGAGAAACTCATTATACCGTTAAAATACTTCCGGCATCTGTAAATGGGCATATCATAGGTCCGATTAAAACACTTAAATTTACGATAGACCGTAAACCTCCGGCTGTTCCGGAATTAGCAGGAGTTAAAGAAGGCTCTTTTTACAGAAAGCAGGTTTCTATTTCGGCTAAAAGGACGGAAAAAAATGAATCTTTGTTTATAAGTTACTCAACCTCGGAAGTGCCCCCGCCCGACCCGCTAAAGTATGGGGAAAAATTAACCGGTAAACTTATATTCGATGTTAAAAACGGAGAAGCAAAGACC
>QNBI01000189.1 GCA_003641675.1 Spirochaetota bacterium
ATCCCCGTATAGACATCATGGATCTCGACACCAGACATCATTTCTGCAGCCTCCACCGCCTTTAGTACCGATTTCACGGTAGATTCTATATTAATAACCACTCCCCGCCGCAATCCCCGGGACGGAGTGGTGCCGACCCCTGTTATTTCGAGAATCCCGTTCTCGTTGTACTGGCCTATTATTGTACAAACCTTTGTAGTGCCGATATCCAAACCTATTATCTTTGTTTCCTGGTTCAAGAGATTATTCCTCCCTCACTTTATAAACCATATTTCCCTCACGAAAATCAAGCTCGTCGATCCCTCTGGACTTAATATCGTCCTTTAAGAGATCAAGAACCATCAAAGCATACTTAACCGTTTTTGCCTCGAGCCTCTTTCCCAGCCTTACCTTAACATTATACGAAACCGGGCAAAAGACAAGCTCATAATCAGTTGAACTCTTCGGGATAATTCTAATTTCCGAGATTATTTTAAAAAGATTAGGGTAATCCTCTTTTAACCTGTATAAATCCGTCAAAAATGGTTTTACTTTTTTTGGCAGTATGGTACCAATTCGAAAATCTTTAAAAGACAGCCCGGAAATAACAGGCAGATTTAATTCCCTGCCAGCACCGCCAATATGAAATATAACGCCGTCTTCATCCAGGAGGACAGGAACACTCTTCTCTTCGGTATTAACAAGGGCAACAGCGAGGGGTTTCCTTCCTGTAATTACTATACTCAAAGTATCCGGAAATACCTTTTTTACGGCTGCCCTTTTTACCAGCGGATACTCTTCTATCCTGGTTGCAATCACATTCGGCTTCACTTCAAAGTAGTACAATTTATTATTAATCCCTGCAAGCTTTAGGACAGCATCTTTTGAAACAGGAAAATCCGATTGGACATTAACGTGCTTAATAGTAAAATTCGGGATAATAAAAAATTGCACAATAAGCTCTCCGGCAAGAAAGAGAAAAAGTATCCCTATTAAAATCCACAGAAGAATATTAAGGGTTGTTTCCCTTGATTTCATTTTTCGATTATGTATAATAGCTGCTTCAGCCATTTATATCCCTCGATATATTAAGAAGTAAACCTGCCATAATCATGGTCATTAGAAACGAAGATCCGCCCGAAGAAAAAAACGGCAGAGGTATACCGGTAGCCGGCACCAGGCCTGTAACAACAGCCATATTGAGGAGCGCCTGGAACATTATAATGGTGCTGATACCGAAGGCCAGATAATACCCGAAATCATCCTGAGCCTTAAATGCAAGAGCATAGCCTCTCCATGCAAATATTATAAATAAAGTAATAACTATTAAAGCTCCGATAAAGCCTGTCTCCTCACAGATAACCGCAAATATAAAATCCGAATGGGCTTCGGGGAGCCCTCCCAGTTTTTTGACTCCCAGCCCAAGACCTCTTCCCCAGAAACCGCCGTTAATCAAGGCTGTTTTCGCCGCTATAACCTGAAAACCGCTCCCGGAAGGGTCGCTTAAGGGATTTAAAAAGGCAATAAGTCTCTTTACCCGATGTTCTTTGGTAAAAAGCAGCAGAGAACCCAGAGGCACAATGACACTGCCCAGGAGAACAAAATAAATTAATTTAACACGAGCTATAAAAAACATGGATAAGGCTACAAATAAAATAAAAAAGGCCGTGGAAAAATCATTCTGCATATAGATAAGCCCGACAAAAATTGAGACAACTATTAAAGGCGGCAGAATAGAGTACAAAGGGTCATTAATCTTATCCTGTTTCTTGCTTAATATAACGGAAAGATACAGAACAACAGAAAACTTAACCAGCTCGGATGGCTCAAAAGACATTCCAAAGGCAAAAATCCAGCGTTTAGCACCAAGTACGGGCCTTCCAAGTCCGGGAATAAACGTCATTAAGACAAGAACAAAAGATGTAAAAAGTATTAAGGGATTTAACTTTTTAAGCATTTCCTTTGGGGTCAAAGAACCCAATAGAACCAGAAATATTCCAATAAAAACCCATATTATCTGTTTTTTAAGGTAGTAGGCAGGGTCCTTAAACAGCTTCTCTGCATAGTATGAGGATGCTGAGTAGAGAGCAATAATACCAAGCCCAATTAGCAGGGTTAAATCAAGCAGGAGAACAAAGTCTGAAGTTTTTCTATCAATACGTTCCAACTATTCCTCCGGTCCTACTGAATCTTTAACGTTGATAAACTTAAAATTGCAAAAAGCCCGCCAAGTATCCAGAACCTTATTACTACCTTACTTTCCGGCCAGCCCAGAAGCTCAAAATGATGATGTATAGGAGCCATCTTGAAAACACGCTTCTTTGTAAATTTATAGTAAGTAACCTGAATAATTACAGAGAGAGCTTCAATAACAAATACACCGCCTATTATTACAAGAAGTATTTCCTTTTTAATAATAAGTGAAACCACACCTATTACGCCTCCCAGAGATAGGCTTCCCGTATCGCCCATCATTATTTCTGCCGGATGGGCATTGAACCATAAAAAACCGACTGCTGCTCCTACAAGAGCAAGACAGTACACGGTTATTTCCCAGCTGTGTTTTACAAAGGGTATCTGCAGATACTCAGAAAGAACAGTATGCCCTGTCACGTATGCCAGTACGGCAAATGTTATCCCTACCATAATGACAAGCCCTATTGCAAGGCCGTCCAGTCCGTCTGTCAGGTTTACCGCATTGGATGTGCCAACAAGGAGTGTAACTGCAAAGGGTATATATAAATACGAAAGGTCGGCTATGGGGTGCTTTATAAAAGGTATATACAGCATTGTTGTGGTTGGTGTTCTGTTTATATACAGAATCATAACAATAACAAGCGATAGTATTATCTGCCCTGTAAATTTAACCCCGGCGCTTAACCCTCCCGAATTCTTCCTTTTAATTTTTATCATGTCGTCTAAAAATCCTATAAGGCCGTAGCCGACAGTAGTTAGAAGAAGAATCCATGTAAAGGGATTGTTTAAATCCTGCCAGAACAGTACCGATACAACTATGGAAAAAATAATTAAAAGACCGCCCATTGTTGGAGTTCCGGATTTTGCAAGATGAGTCTTAGGCCCGTCTTTACGGATAGATTGACCGAACTTAATCTTCCTTAGTTTTACAATTAACCACGGCCCAAGGAGAAATGAGAGGAGAAGGGCGGTAATAGCTGCATATGCTGCACGAAAAGTCACATACTGAAAAATATTAAAAAATGTAAAATACTTTACAAAGGGGTATAAATATTTTAACACCATATCATCCCTGCCATTATATTTCCTTTATTAAAGGCAATATCTGTTCAAGTTCTACGCCACGTGAGGCTTTTAGAAGCACAAGATCACCGGTTTTAAACACCTTTTTAACTGCCCGGATAAGTCCGTCAAAGTCTTTTTCCCATAGGAGGCTTAACCTCTTTCCCTTAGAGAAAGACATGAGCTTCTCAAAGGAAGCTTTAAATTCATCTCCGAAGAGGAACAGAATATCAAGGTTCATTCTGTTCGCAAACTCAGCCAGTTCCATATGCTCTGTTTCCGTCTGCGCTCCCAGTTCATACATCGCGCCGAGCAAAGCAATTTTTCTTCCCGGCCATTTTACGCTTTCAAGAAACTCGAGAGCCTTGCGCGCAGAATCCGGATTGGAGTTATAGCAGTCGAGCAGAACCGTTACCTCTCCGCGAACAATCTGAGACCGTCCGAAGAGAGGTTGCACCATCTCCAGCCCTTCTTTAATATCTTTCCCGGACACGCCCAATTCTACTGCCAAACTTATGGCAGCCAGAGCGTTAAGCACATTGTACTTTCCGTAGAGGGATAGCTGAATCGGGAGCCCCTCCCAGTGAACGGTTATACCGTCTAGCCCCCGATCCTTATATCCCCCATACCCTGCAGTGGACTTTGCTCCGAAGAACAACACTCTTCCGTTAATTCCGCGTTTCAGCTGTTTAAGAAGCACCTCGTTATCCGGAAGAAAAGCCGTTTCCTTACCCGAAAAATATTTAAATAGAGACGCCTTTTCCGCCGCAATTGCCTCTTTAGAATTAAAATACTCTATATGAGCCTTTCCTATATTTGTAATAAGCCCTAATTTAGGCCGGACAATATTTGCCAGAACAGACATTTCACCAGGATGGTTTGTTCCCATTTCGAACACGGCATATTCATGGCTCGAATTAACCCTAAATGCTGTCAGAGGAACCCCTATTTCGGAATTTAAATTTTTGATATTTGCAACAACATGCGAATTTAAAGATAAAACAGAGGCAACCATCTCTTTGGTTGTTGTTTTACCGCTGCTCCCCGTAATTCCTAATTTTACCAGAGAGCTGAAACGCTTAAGATACATTTTCCCGAGTTGCTGGAGTGCATTCAGAGGATCCGATACTACAATTACAGCTGCTCCGCGGCTTTCTGCCAGAGGTATAATCTCACCTCTTAGGCGATTATACCATCTTTCCTTCATTATTACAGAAGAAGCGCCCCTGTTAAGTGCATTCTTTATAAAATTATGCCCGTCTGTTTTTGTACCGGGCAGAGCTATAAAGAGAGAATTAGCAGCAGCCTCACGTGAATCTATCACCACAGATTCGACAACACATTTATGAGACTTTGCATGAATCCTAAGCGTACTTACAATGTTTACCACTTCATCAAGAGAAAAAAGCATTTTTTTAACAGCAACCCCTCCCATATACCGTTATCTCACTTCCTCTTTACAATTTTTATTACCTCCGAAGGCGATGCCTCATGAAGCTTTAAATCTTTTAACCCTATATCTTCTATTCTTTTTGGAGAACGGAGAATTGCAAGTCCTATAATAAGCCTTTTATTCTTCTCCATTAGATCTTCCTGCTCTTCCCTTATACTGCTTATACTCGCAGACAGTTCTGTGAATCTGATATTCTGCCATGTCACGAGAAAAAGCATTGCGGGAATAGATAAAATAAGCACCAGTATAACTAATTTTTTCATTTAATCCTTCTTAAAACCCTAAA
>QNBI01000190.1 GCA_003641675.1 Spirochaetota bacterium
TCCTGGTTCAGGTTCCGAGAATTGAAAACAGCTTTGTTGAACAGAGGTATATCCTCCCCCTGGGTCTGCCTCTGCTTTTGCTTATTTTTTCTTCCGCTATGTCCATTTATATAGTACGCAATATAAGATCCTCCATAGCTTCGCTAGAACATGCAACGAGAAAAATAGCAGACGGTGATCTCGATTTCAGCCTGGAGGTGCGAGGGAATGATGAAATTGCATCGCTTAAACGTTCCTTTAATACTATGAGACAGAAGGTAAAGGATGAGTATGCAAGGAGGGCAAGGTTTATTATGGGGGTGTCCCATGACTTAAAAACTCCGCTTGCACTTATTGAAGGGTATGCGGATGCCATACAGGACGGATATGCCGATCAACCGGAGAAAATGGAGAGGTATCTGTCTATTATTAAAGAGAAATCAAAAATTCTGGAACAGAGAATCGGCAGGTTAATAGACTTTGTAAAGCTTGAAACAGAGGATTGGAAACTTACCAACCAGGATGTGAATATGCTTAGTTTTTTACATGAACTTACAGACAGATATAGCGAAGATGCGGAAATCTTAGGGTATCCATTTAAGGCGAATATAGAGGTTCCTGCAAATCTTTCTATCAGTATGGACAAAGAGCTGGTTCTTCGTGCCTTTGAGAATCTTATTAACAATGCAATCCGGTACTCTATCAAGGAAGGAACTATTGAGCTTAGGGCCGGTATCGACTCTAAAGCACATCCAAATCGGCTGGATATTGATATAAGCAATTACGGCGCCGGGATTACGGAAGAGGAGCTTTCTTATATATTTGATCCTTTCTACAGGGGGAGCAATTCAAGACGGGAGGAAGGTCTGGGCCTTGGACTTTCCACCGTTAAATCCATTATCCAGTCTCATGGATGGTCTATTAATGTGAAAAGTTTAGAGGAGAGCGGTCCGCTTGTCGGTGCTGTAAAAATTGTTTTTACAGTATCCATTCCATTAGAAGTTTAAAGCCAGGATTTCTTTAGCGTTTCCAGATTTGCAATTAATGTATTTATATCTCAATTACTCTGCCGGCTCCGCCTTCGATGTATTCTTCGGGATAAAGTCTCTTAAGCTCTGCTTTGTGCTGAGTACAGTGAGTAGGGCAGATTAAACTTAAATCTTTGAACAGTTTATAATCTCTAAAGCCGTGAAGACCCCCTATAACAGCATAAAGCGGGCCGAATTGTGAGGCAGTGGAAAGAATCGTTTTCATACTGGGATGAGAACAACCAACAAAGAGAACTGCTCCTTTTCCGGTAAGAACAGCCATACTCTGCTCGATCCCTTCAAGTTCGCCTGTGGAATAAATATTATTAGAGATTTCTACAGGGCCTCTTACAACTTTCAGGGTAATGCCGCTGCTGTCTAAAGAGCTGTGAAAAGACGGTGGTACATAAACCTTTGCCCTCGTGTTTTCATTAAGGAAAACTGCAAGTCCTCCCGTATGGTCTAAGTGATAATGGGAGATAAATATTACATCGATTGTAGACGGATGGATCGAAAGCTTTTTCATGTTGGAAAGAAGTATCCTCCCGTTAGTTCCTGTATCAAATAGAATCGTAGGTGCCCCTTCTCCCTCTACCAGACAGGAAAAGCCCCAGTCCGCCTTTAATCCCTTTTTGTAAACGGTATTATCATACACAATAGTGGCTTTCATTTTATTTCATCCCTTTGCTCTCTCGCTATTTTGTCGGCCAGACATGTTCATGACAGTGGGTAATTGGAAAGTTGAATATTAGATGTATTGTAGTGGGCAGTTCGTCTATTTTACCGCTGTAGGTAAGCTCTTTTTTACTCTGGGTAAACTGATAGAGATCAAAAGGTAAATCGGCCAACAGCCAGTGAAAATCATAAGAATTAGTACCGTATCTGGCTCCTCTTATATTACAGGTCAGTATTGTTAGATGTTCTGTCGAATCAAGTTTATAGGTACAATTAAGACATTCCTTATTAAATCGTTTTAAATTATTTTTAAAGTTTCCAATTATTTTGTTGGAATAATTTTGTGCAGGCTTAATAATTTTTTGAAATTCCTTTTCATTATAAAGAGAAACACTTTTATAATGTAAAATTTCCCCGTCTGCTCTTATTTCTATTGTAACTTTTTCCGGCATTTGCATTTTCCTTTGCTGGGTATGTGAAGATATTTCAGAAGAATTCTTCTGGTTTTTAGATGCAGTACACAGCATAAGAGAGAAAAGTAAAAGCACGGAAAAGATAAAAAGAAAATACTTTTTATTCATTTTTTACCTCCCTGGTAAAATTTAATATCGAGCTGTGAACGATATAATCTTCATGTATAACATCGCCTGTAATTTGATGTGCAAATTAAAAGCAATTGTTTTCTATTATGTTCTTTAGTTTTCCTGCATCGGTATGCTCAGGGAAGACTGAAATAAGAGCACCGTCTCTGGACACTCTGTATATTTCATTTAGAAGTGTAATAAGTTTGTGATCGCCTGCCGGGAAGTACCAGAAGATGTCATAAAGAAGCACTGCATCAAACTTACAATCTTTAAAATCGAAGTACAGTTCACCATTTGTTTTAATTGTTTCTACATTGTTAAGGTTCTGCTCCCTGCATTTGTTTGATACTTCTTCCAGCCTTGAGCTGTCTTTATCCAGCGCATATACTCTGCCGGTGCCGCCTACTATTTTGGCTGCCGAAATAGTATAAGTGCCTCTACCGCAGCCGAAATCTAAAACAATTTGGCCTTTTTTAATACCGGCAGATTTAAGTACCTCTGTGCATATCTGTTCATTATCCATCGTCTTTCGTGAAGGAATTTCTTTTAATTAAAGAATATAAACAGTATAATAGAAAATCAATATTAAAATTGCTGTATAAACTTTTACTTAATAATTCCTTCTAATTTACTAAAGGTATCTAAGAACGTGTTATTTTCTTCCGGCAGTCCTATAGAAACTCGGATAAAACCGTATCCAAGTGCATTTCTGAGATCGGATACAAGGATACCATTCCCCCGCAGTCTTTCTGCGATATCCGGCAATGCGGATTTAATAACTAAAAAATTGGTTTCAGTATCGTAAACATCTATGTTTAATTTCCTTAAAGATTTGAATATACGCTTTCGCTCCCCGGTTATTTTTGCCACATTTCCAACTGCATAACCTGTATTCTTTAATGCTTCCATAGCGGCGCACAGAGAGGGCTGGGGGAGATATACATAGAAATCCGCTAATCCTCTTATAAAGCTGTCCCCTGCAATAATATAACCTATACGTAGCCCTGCAAGACTAAAGGCTTTATCCAGTGATCTGGAAATGCAAAGATTGGGATAATTTTTTACAAGACTTGCGAAAGTTTTGCCTGAAAATTCGTAGTAAGCTTCATCTATTACGAGCAAAATATTTTTCAGGTTTAATATATCTTTTACCGCCTTTTCATCGAGAAGTATTTTGCCTGTCGGGTTGTTGGGGTTATCTATAATAACAAGGGAAGGTTCATTTTGCCGTGTCAATTCTTCCAGTAGTATTTTAGTATCCAGCTTAAAATTAGGAGCACTAAGTCTAATCCTTACCAGCTTTGCTGCACTCTGACGCGCGGATTTCACTGTAGGAAGAAATGTCGGATGAACCATAACGATTTTTCGCCCTCTTGAGAAGAGGTATGTTATTTCTTTTAATAACATATCCGAACCCGGTCCGAAAAATATCCTTTCCCTATCGACATCTGCATAGTCTGCCAATATACTACGGAATGTCTCGAGGTCTCCTGTATCTGCATACCTGTTTATCTTTTCCAGTCCTTTTTTTGCCGCTTCGGTTACTCTTTGAGGCGGGAGATATGGAAGTTCATTCATATGAAGCCTTAAGGTATTGTTCAACATTTAACGTCCATTAGCAGTTCCTCTTTATAACCTACAGTTACCCTGATATGGCCGGACAGAATTTTATCAACCGCAAAGTCTCCGGTATCAACTCTTAAACAGTCAAGTGTATTAATTTTATCCCTTGTTCCGACAATAATAATATTATCCCTTCCTGTTTGCTTTAAGACTTCCGGTGTAAACTGTTTACTGCCTCGTCCAAAGATAAATCCGTTTCCTCCTATGGGTGTGACAATTATCTTTCGTTTTTTATAGTTTTTAAACAATTTTAGAATTTTCTGTTCGTTAATATCCGAGGCAACAAGCCTTCCGTTAAAAACAGCATCTATTCCAAGTAATGTTTTTTTAACGCACATCTTATCTGCAACTGCCTTTAGTGTTGTTCCCGGGCCAAGTATGTAGAGGGTATCCTCCTCCATACTTTCTACAATATACTCCGCTGTTTCTCTTTTATTTTCCACTGCAGATTCACTTATATTTGAAGCCTGCTTACCTCCTTGAAGGACATTCCTAACATTAGGAACGGTTAAGTAGCCGTAGAGTTTGGCTGCAAGCCTGTTGTTTCTGAATGCATCTTCGTCTATATCAAGAACTTCTTCTTCGACAAGTTCTGTTCCGTTTAGAAATGCGTCTATCATTTTTGCAGCCGCCCTTGTGCTTACGGCAAATACAGAGCTAAAGACTTTAACACCGGAAGGTACAGCGACTACCGGAATGCTTGAGTTCACTGCATCGTGAATATCCCTTGCAGTACCGTCTCCCCCTACGAAAACTAAAAGTTTAACTCCCTGGTCTATCATCTCTTTTGCTATTTTTTTTGTATCTTCGGATGTTGTTTTACTGTCTGTTTTCCCTATAATTTTAACTTCCATAGATTCTGATTTCACATAATCTTCTCCCATTTTACCGGGGGCCGTGTAAAGTATAATCTCATCTTTGTTTTCTATGTTGGCTAGAAACTCCTCTGTTCTAAAAGGTGTTACCGGTTTTGCACCTAACTCAAGAGCCTTTTTATACATTTCCCCATCGGTCCCTTTTAGGCCGACGCTTCCGCCCATTCCGGCAACAGGGTTAACAATTAAGCCGATTATTTTTTTCA
>QNBI01000191.1 GCA_003641675.1 Spirochaetota bacterium
TGATATCCAGTCATACCTTCAATAATAGAGGGAGGCATCACAAGAGCATCCCATGTAGCATAGCCTATATGCCACCAGATATAACCGAAGAGGAATCCTGTAATTGAATCCATTTCTCCCTCATCCTGCGTCTTCGCCGACTGTTCCTCGCCGGGAATCGGCGTCCATGACAACCCGAGCTCCCACTGATCCGCGGAGAAAGCAGGAATTGCGATTGTAATCATGACAGCTACTGCTATCAAGATTGCTAATTTCTTCATAAATTTCCTCCTTAAAATATTATTCTATAAATGTTTAAAAATATCTTATTTACAATTATATACCTCAAACTAATTTTTTCAAATTTATTTTAAGGATTCCCCTTAAAAATAAGCCGGAAAATGTAATTTATGTCCGTGTTCTACTTTGACGGCTCCCAGGGAGCGGCTGGGTTCTCCCCTTCCTCACTTAGAAATATCAGCCTAAAGGTGCTGCCTCCTTTTATAGGTATGTACTCCACTTCGCCGCCGTTGCGCTGTACAAGAGCCTTTGTCAGATAAAGCCCAAGCCCTGTACTGTGCGAGCCGGAAAAAGACGGTTCAAAGAGCTCAGGTATTATTTCATTAGGCACCCCCCCTGCATTATCCGATATATCAATTATTACATTTCCGCCTTCTTTTTTTGCAGAGATAGTTATTACTTTATCCGACCTTTCACTATGATCCTCGAAAGCACTAAAAGCATTCCGTATTATATTAAGAATAATTTGTTCAACTTCTCCCCTTCTGCCGTAAACTCTAATATCATCATCAAGTTCTGCTTTAAACTTTATTCCCTTCATTCTATAGGTAACCTTTATAATTTTAAGAAGATACTTGATATCAGACTTAATATCTATTATTTCCTCTTTTTCTCTGCCTCCCACTGCAAGCTTTTCCAGCAGGTCGGTAACAATTTCCTTTCCGATACGGATATTACTTAGAATCGCATTTAAACTCTTATCCTTTTCATCGGGATTATCAGTGTAAATTCCGTATTCCGCTGCTGTATTAATAGATGAAAGCATATTTTTAAACTCATGAGCAGACCCTGCCGCTAAAAGCCCGGCAGCTATAAGCCTGTCGTTTACTATTGCGGTATTCTCTGTCTGGATAAGCTGGGCTAAGGTGCTGGTAATCTGTTTTTCCTTTTCATTTAATTTACTGTTATAACTTCTTAAGCCCGTACCTTTCAGATAGCCCTGTTCAAAGATAAAGTAGAACAGTCCGGCCAGAGGAGCAAAGGCAGCCCATAAAACAATATCAAAACCCGCTGTAGTAAACAGGGAAATAAATGTCTGGTAAAACGAACCGGCAAGCCATATAAGAAAGGCTATAAAAAAATAAAGGAAAAGTCGGTCTCGCGTCTGCAGATAGTATCTAAAAAGAAGACCTATAGGGTAAAGTGAAGCCAACCCCACAATAAACAGGTAAAAAATAGAAAAAGGAAGAGTTCCGTAGTAACCTAAAAGTCTTATAGAAAAAATAATACCCGCAGCCACTGCAACAACCGCTGTCCATATAGCGGTGCGGCCTATACCGGAAATATAGGACAGATAGCATCCTCCTGTCCATAAAAACAGCAGAGAAAAGACAGTCCTTACATTTCCTGTCTCGGAAAATACAATACGAAGAACAAAAAAAAGAAAGGCAGAAACAAACCAGAAGTATTCTTTTACGGACTTGCGCCTGGAAAAACGAAAAATCAGGAAGACAAATCCAAGTGATGAAACTGTAATAAAAACAGTTTTAGCTACTGTATAAGCTGTATTTGTAGTTTCCACCTGGATTTTATTTTATAAAATTATCTAAGATCGGACAAGCGTATTGGGTTAGGAGAATTATTTTCTCCGTTAACTTCGGAAAATTCCTTAAGCAGTACTTTGGCTTTAGAGGATATCCGCTCCGGTACTTTTACTATTAGTTTTATATACATATCACCGCGTTTATGCCCGTTATGAAGGTACGGAATACCTTCATCCCTTAAGCGAAGCATTTTACCCGTTTGTGTACCGGAGGGGATTTTTACCTTTGCACGTTTATTGTTCAGAGTAGGTACAAGGATCTCTCCACCAAGCGCTGCCTGTGTTATGGATATAGGTATGGCACAGTATACATCGTACCCGTCACGTTCAAAGTATTCATGGGGCTTAACATGAACATAAACATAAAGATCTCCCGCAGGACCCCCGTGAGACCCGCTGTCTCCCTGTCCGGAAATGCTAATTCTTTTGCCGTTTTCTATTCCGGCCGGGATTTTTACCTTAATACGCCTGTTCTTCTTGATTAGCCCTGTCCCGCCGCAGGTTTTACAGGGTTTTTCTATAATTTCCCCTTCACCGTGACATGTCGGGCATGTTGTTGCAATAGAAAAAAATCCGGAACTTCGCCGCACCTGGCCTGTCCCGCCGCAGGTCGGGCAGACCTTTCTGCTACTCCCAGGCTCCATACCAGTACCGCCGCACTCCGGACACATTTCATTTCTCGAAAAGGATATTTCTATCTGTGTACCGAATACTGCATCTAAGAATGATATTTCGACATCGTAACGGAGATCGGCACCTCTCTGGACAGTGTTTCTCCCGGAAGACCTTCTTTTGCCTCCCCTGCCGCTTCTTCCGAAAAAAGAGTCAAAAAATCCTCCGAAATCTCCGAAAATATCTTCAAAATCTCTAAAAACAGTGGAATAATCCTGAGCCCCTCCGGACATTCCTTCCACACCGGCAAAGCCGAACTGGTCGTAGGCCTGGCGTTTTTTATCATCTGCCAGAATCTCATAGGCCTCTGTAGCCTCTTTAAATTTTTCCTCTGCTGTTTTATCTCCGGGATTTTTATCCGGATGATACTTAATTGCGAGTTTTCGATATGCCTTTTTAATCTCATCCCTGGAAGCCCCTCTCGGGACTCCAAGGACTTCATAATAATCTCTTTTTGCCATAGCTACTTATACATGCTTTTGTAAGGATAGTATACCGGATATGGTATGCAGCGGACAATACAGTAGATTATTTCTTTGTACTGTCATCATCATCTACAACTTCATAATCTACATCTTCCACATTATCCCCTTTTGTGCTCTTGTTTCCTCCCGAACCGTCGCCGGAAGGGGTGCCGCCTGCCCCCATACCTGTACTCCCGGAAGCTCCTGGTCCCGCAGCTCCTGCTCCGGCAGCGCCAGCTCCACCTTCTCCTGCACCTGCGGCCTGAGTATTCTTGTAAACTTCCTCGGCAAGCTTATAGGAAGCCTGTTTAAGAGCTTCGGTTTTTTCCTTTATCTCTGTTGCATTCTGCGAATCCAAAACTTTGCGCAGTTCTGCAATGGCATTTTCTATTGTTTTCTTTTCTGCTTCTGTAATTTTGTCTCCGAAATCTTTAAGCGATTTCTCTGTTGAGTATATAAGATTATCCGCCTCGTTCCTTGCCTCTACTCTCTCTTTTTCCTTTTTATCTTCATCTGCATGGAGCTCGGCATCCTTTACCATCTTCTTAATCTCCTCTTCCGTTAAGCCGGAAGAAGACTCAATCCTTATCTTCTGCTCTTTGCCTGTTCCAAGATCTTTAGCGGAAACATGTACAATACCATTTGCATCTATATCGAATGTAACCTCTATCTGCGGAACACCGCGAGGAGCAGGAGGAATACCTACAAGGTCAAACCTTCCCAGTGTACGGTTCTGACTTGCAAGCTCTCTCTCTCCCTGAAGGACATGAATAGAAACAGCAGTCTGATTATCCGCTGCAGTAGAGAATATCTGACTCTTCCTCGTAGGAATAGTAGTATTTCTCTCTATTAATTTGGTAAAAACACCTCCGAGAGTCTCAATACCTAAAGAAAGCGGTGTAACATCGAGGAGAAGAACATCCTTTACATCGCCGCCTAAAATACCGCCCTGAATAGCGGCGCCCATAGCGACAACTTCGTCCGGATTAACCCCCTTGCTCGGCTCTCTGCCGAAAAGCTCTTTTACGAGTTTCTGTACAGCCGGTATTCTCGTTGACCCTCCGACAAGTATTACCTGATCTACTTCCGACGCCTGCAGGCCTGCATCCTTTAAGGCATTTCTGCACGGTCCCTTTGTCTTTTCGAGCAGGTCACTTATCATCTGTTCAAATTTTGCCCTTGTTAAATTATAGTTAAGATGTTTAGGCCCTGAAGAATCTGCGGTAATAAACGGCAAATTTATATCGGTGGACTGTGTACTTGAAAGTTCTATCTTTGCCTTTTCAGCCGCTTCTTTAAGCCGCTGCAGCGCCATTCTGTCCTGTGAAAGGTCTATTCCATAATCCTTTTTAAAGCTCTCTATGAGCCAGTCTATAACCCGCTGGTCAAAGTTGTCACCACCTAAGTGTGTATCGCCATTTGTGGATTTAACTTCAAAAACACCGTCGCCAAGTTCCAGAATTGAAATATCAAAAGTACCGCCGCCCAAATCATATACAGCTATCTTTTCCTCTTTTCCGTTCTTTCCCAACCCATATGCCAAAGCTGCAGCTGTAGGCTCGTTTACTATTCTCTTGACATTTAAACCTGCTATCTTTCCTGCATCCTTTGTCGCCTGCCTCTGCGCATCGTTAAAATATGCAGGAACAGTAATAACAGCATCTGTAACTGTTTCACCCAGATAATCTTCCGCAGTCTTTTTCATTTTCTGGAGTATCGCTGCAGAAATTTCGGGAGGAGAGTACTTTTTCCCCCTAATTTCCACACGAACATCATTTCCGGAATCTATAATTTTATAGGGTACCATCTTTATCTCTTCCGGAACCTCCACAAAACGTCTGCCCATAAACCTTTTAATGGAATATACAGTATTCTCCGGGTTGGTTATCATCTGGTTCTTTGCCGGTTGGCCGACAAGTCTTTCACCCTTATTTGTAAACGCCACTATGGAAGGAGTAGTTCTCTGTCCTTCTGAATTTTGAATAACATTAGGCTCGCCGCCTTCCA
>QNBI01000192.1 GCA_003641675.1 Spirochaetota bacterium
CAGTGCTTCCAAAGGGAGGAGGCGCGGAGAACATGAGCAGAATTAAAATGCTGAAACCTGCAGACGGAATCGAAGGTATAAAGAATTTCGTACTTGAAACAGTTAAGGCGGCCGGAGCAAATGCATGCCCTCCCGTAATAGTTGGAGTAGGAGTCGGGGGCACTTTTGACTACGTAGCTTATCTTGCAAAAAAAGCAATTCTTAGAGGAATAGGAGAACGGAACTCTAACCCGCTTATTGCACGGTACGAAAGAGAATGGCTTGTAGAAATCAACAAACTTGGAATAGGGCCGGCCGGCCTTGGCGGTACAGTTACGGCTTTGGAGGTTTTTATAGAAGTCTTTCCCCGCCATATTGCAACACTACCGGCTGCTGTGAATATGCAATGCAATGCGGCACGTTCAAAATCATATATAATTTAAGGGGTAAAGGGTTAAAAAATGGCGAAAATACCAGTTAAAAAAATAACAGCTCCTTTAACTGAGGAAATAGTTAAGTCTCTCAAAGCCGGAGATCAGATTCTCTTGTCCGGAATAATATATACTGCAAGGGACATGGCCCATGCACAGCTCGTAGATATGATTGAAAAGCGGAAGGAACTTCCCTTTAATACAGAGGGCTCTGTTATATACTATGTCGGTCCATCGCCGACACCTCCCGGCAGGGTAATCGGGTCTGCAGGGCCTACAACCAGCTATAGAATGGACCCCTTTGTTCTTCCGCTTTTAAAACATGGGGTAAAGGGTATGATAGGAAAAGGCCCTAGGTCTAATAGCATCGTGGAAGCTATAAAAAAGTACTGCGCAGTCTATTTAGGGGCAACGGGAGGAGCTGCTGCGCTGATATCAGAATCTATAGTGGAGGCCGAGGTTATTGCATTTAGCGAACTCGGAACAGAGGCCATGCGGAGACTTAAAGTTAAGGATATGCCTTTAATAGTTATTAACGACTGTTATGGCAACGACCTCTACAGACAGAGGTAGTGCTTTGCCTCCGACGGCAGGGAGGATTAAGTTCACACAATTGCAAGCTTAATATAGAAACCTGTCCCTCTTTCCTCAACAGTACCTTCTAAAGGTTTACACCATACAGTCCCGCCATGACGCTCTACAATCTTTTTAATAAGATAAAGACCCAGACCTGCACCATCATCCGACTTTACAAGCCTTGAAAATTTCTTAAAAAGAAGAGATATCTTATCTTCCGGAATAGGTTCCCCACCGTTTAAAACACCCAAAACAAGCGATTCTTTTCCTCTTGAATCCTTCTCTTTCCGTGCAGTTAATTTAAGCCAGTATTTGCCGTACTTTATGGCATTAACAATAAGATTGCTGTAGCATATATCCAGCAGTTCCTGATCTCCGGTCACCTCAGGATCGTCATCCCAATCCCATATTACTTTTATGCCCCGATGTTCCAGTCTGCTCTTGAATCTTAAAACAACAGGTTCAACAACCTCATGTTTAAGTCTTAACCTGACAGGATTATATTTAAGGGTCCCTTTCTCCAGCCTTGATAAGTTAAGATAGTTGCGTACCATATCCTTAAAGCGCTCTACATCGCGTAAAACAAGTGAAGCTACTTCCCCCTGCTCTTCACTCAATTCTCCTGCAGTACCGTCTGCAAGAATCGAGATATTCAACAACAGAGAGCCGATAGAGTTATTCAGCTCATGCGTGACAAAACTTAACAATTCCTGGTATGCCGTATTGGCTTCCACCAGTTCTATATTCTTGCTTTTAAGTTTTCTTTCTCTGTCCTTAATAGCTTCTACCATACTATTAAAAGAAGCAGCTAATACTCCTATTTCCGAATGTTCTTCCCAGACTCCCTTAACCGGAGACAGCTCTCCGGCTGCTATTCTATTAGAGGCTTCTGCCAGTGAGGTAAGCGGTTTTCCTATACCTCTTGCCAGCATGAATACTACAAAAATCATTAATCCTAAAGCGGGGATTATTATAGAAGAAAGAGACAGGATTATTGTTCTTCTAATACTGGTATACCATTTCTCAAGGACCCCTACATAGAGTATTCCTATATTCTGACTCTTTGTATTCTTAATCGGCTCGTAAGCAGAAATATACCATTCATCAACCACATATGCTCTGTCAAGCCACATTTTGCCTTCATTCAAAACCCTTTTTTTTACTACATCCGATACCTTGGTACCAACAGCAATTTTACCGCCGGGGCCTATAACTGTTGTGTTTATCCTTGTATCCCTGCAGAATATAGTAACTGTTCCGAATGGTTTATTTCCATAATAACCTTCATAAAAGAGGGATTGCTGCAGGTGTTCGATTAACTGTACATTACCATTAAGAATAACAGCAGAGAAAACGGGGCCTACTTCCCCTGTTTTTAATGAAAACATGCATAATACCCTGCCGTCTGAGCAGAGAGGCAAGCTGCCGTTGCCGCTGAGTTTATCACTTTTAAGTATTTTAAGCTTATCAAGCAGAGATAATGGGATAAGTGCATAACCCTCTGCATTCTTTTTACCTATCTTTAATTCATAAAGCAGAAGCTTAAGCTTTTCCTTATCGGTAACAATAAAATCTGGGGTCATTGGAAGCGGCACCTGTTTTTCAACCCCTTCCGAAAGTATTTCCGCAGAGAGGCTAAGCTCTTTAAGCCTTTCATCCAGATAGGAATGCGCCTCTTTTAAACCAAGGCGGACACGGGTAATAGCATCGGACCATACGGTCTTTGATATTAAAACCGAACCCACAACCGCACTCATCAGCACAGACAGGATAATAATCCACATGAAACTAATAAATATTCTATTTGCAAGCTTCATCTGCCAATGCCTGCTTATACCGGAAATTGCACGGTAAAGGTTGTGCCTTTGTCCGGAACCGATTCCACAGAGATATGGCCGTTGTAGGATGACAGAACTCTTTTTACAGTGGCAAGCCCCAGCCCCGTACCGGAAATACCGGAGGTTTTTTCGTTTTTAACTCTGTAAAACTCTTTGAAAAGATTCTGCATCTCTTCCTGTTTCATACCGATACCCGTATCGGAAACATTAATTTCTATAAAAGATTTTTCCCTGTTAAGTTTCACTGTTAAAGAGCCGTTATCCCTGTTATATTTAATACCATTCGATATAAGGTTCATAAATATTCTATCCAGGTCGCCCCTGTCCGCATTAACAATATATTCATCATGTTCTGCCGAAAGCGTTAATAGTATTCCCCGCTTTTCCGCCTGTACTTTAAAAAAATCAAGCTGTGATTCTATAACTTCTTTTAAATTAATTTTCTCTATTGATTTTTCCACTTTGCCTGCTTCTCTTTTATTTATATATAAAAGGTCTCTTATAAGCTCAAGGAGTGCATCTCCACGAGTTTTACACCTGTCCAGCATCTCATGAATTTTTTCCGGTTTTTCATCCAGCATACCTGTCTGGATAACATTAATATAGTTAATTATGGCTGCAAGAGGGCTTTTAAGCTCATGCGCAACCATCGAAACAAAACGGTTCTTATCCTTCTCCGCTTTCCATTCATCGGTAACGTCTGTAAGTATTACAATAACCCCTTTCTTTTCCCCGTCCTGTAGAAGGAGATCAATCCTGAAAAGAATCATCATTTCATCACTGCCAGCATGCATAACTCTGGACTTACTTTCGGATTCATCCGATGAAATAACTTCATCAATTGCAGATTTTACCGTATCATCCGGAAACAGATCGGATATTTCAAGATTCTCCGTATACCTCTTCTTTAAAAAGAACTCCGCCTTCGGGTTCATAAGTACAGGCTTCTTCTTTATATTAAGTACAATCACACCTTCCTGCATGGCATTAATAAGCTGTCGTGAAAGGTTACGCTCGCTGTTAAGTTCGTAGAGATACTTTTCACGCTCGCGAATAAGTTCATGCTGTTTTAAAGCACGGCCTGTTACTTCCAGCAGATCTTTGGGTGTAAAGGGTTTTACAAGAAAATCAAAAGCACCATGTCTTGTAACTTCCACCGCCGCTTCGACAGTAGCAAGGGCGGACACTATTACCACCACTGTTCTGCTGCCTATTTCTCTGTTAATATATTCCGTAACTTCGAAGCCATTTATACCGGGCATCTGTAAATCTATAAGCGCAAGATCGTATATTTCCTTTTTAAGACTGTCAAGGGCTTCTTCGCCGTTCTCCGCTGTATCTACCTGTAAACCGCTTTTCTTAAGTACCCTGCGTATCCCTTCCCGCATGCCCTCTTCATCATCCACTACAAGTACTTTAAGCTTCTCATCCATCTTTCTCTCCTTACTGTCATTATACAAGATCAATATTTACTTTAACAGGTACTGTTTAATTTTTCCCTCCAGCATATCAAGCTGTACCGGCTTTGCAACTATCTCATCGACTTTAATCCATTCCCGCTTATCCGGGCTCTCAATGTCTATGGCAAATCCTGTCTCCCTGGAAGCTGCAGTCTGCATTATTATTGGCACGTTTTTCGTTTCAGGGTTGTCTTTAACCTTTTTGCAGAAAACAAAACCCGTATCGTAGTGCTCCATCATAAGATCCGCAAGAATAATATCCGGCATAAAGCTTTTAAGCTTTGCAAGTCCTTCGTTCATACTTGCTGCCGTTTCCACTCTATATCCTTTGCCTTCCAGAAAGAGCTTCTGCCCCTCCAGAAGATCTATATCATCATCTACAATTAGTACTTTAGGCATCTCCTTCCCCCTTGATATATTGTTTTATTGTTATTATAAATCTGGCACCGCCGTCCTTATTATTTTCCGCACGTATAGTGCCGCCGTGCATTTTAACTATTCCGTAACAAACAGGAAGTCCCAGACCTGTTCCCTTGCCGACCGGCTTTGTAGTGAAAAAGGGAGAGAAAAGTTTTGGAAAATGCTCTTCTGCTATTCCAGGCCCTGTGTCGGATATTATTACAGAGAAATCCGTTTTGCAGTTTTTTGTTTCCAGAGTGATTTTGCCGCCATCCGGCA
>QNBI01000193.1 GCA_003641675.1 Spirochaetota bacterium
ACTCGGAGATATCACCCCGGAACAGGGTATCGAAAATATGCAGAAAAGGTTTAAAGAAGAAGGAATATTTAAGTAAAACTTATCTTTAATCCACAACACACACCTGCTTTGCATAATGCAGAGCAGGTGTATTATAATATAAATATATGGAACATATAAAATCTTTAGCAGGCCATTTTAAGCGCATTAGAATGCTTTATCTCTTAATACTGCCTGCTGTTTTATACTTTATAATATTTACCTATTTCCCGGTTCTAAATGGCTTCCGGATAAGTTTTCAGGATTACAGGTTCATAGGAGCCAGTAAATTCGTTGGTCTTAAAAATTACATTGAAGCAATACACACCCCGGGTTTCTGGAGAGTGTTCGGAAATACTTTAATTCTTGGTTTAAGCAATGTAATTCTAACAGCTTTTATCCCTATGTTTCTCGCACTTCTTTTAAATGAGGTGCAGTTCACACCGTGGAAACGTTTTTCTCAAACTATTATCTATATGCCGCACCTGTTTTCCTGGGTTATTGTCGGAGGAATCTGGATCTTTATCCTGTCACCAAACAGCGGCCTCATTAATATTTTAAGGTCATTCTTTGGCAAACCTTCGATTTATTTCATGGCAAAAGAGTCCTACGCCCGTACTATTATGATCGGAGTTAACCTCTGGAAGCAATCCGGCTATGTTTGTATTCTTTACCTGGCAAGTATTGCAGGTATAAACACTGAACTCTATGAAGCTGCAATGATTGACGGCGCTGGAAGTTTTAAAAGAGCCCTCTATATTACTGTTCCAGAACTGGTTAGTACACTCAAAGTCGTTTTGCTTCTTAATGTGATGGGTGCATTAAGAATATTTAATCAGATTTATGTAATGCGAAACGAAGTAATTGCACCTAAAATAGATGTTCTCATGTACTACGTTTATGACAGAGGGCTTGCCCAATTTAAGTTAGGTTATGCTTCTGCAATATCTGTTATTGTTTTTGTAATTACTATGATTATTACAATAATTTCACTTAAATTAATAAAATATAAGATATAAGGAAGATATTTAGTATGATGAGGATTTCCGCCTCAAGAAAATTATTTTTTGTTATCAATAACTTAATTCTCATAGCACTTGTGCTTACTATGATAGTTCCGCTCCTTAATGTTCTTGCAGTATCTTTCACAACAGATTTAGAGTCTTATGAAAACACAATTAAACTCTTTCCCCGCCAGCCCAGCATAGAGGGTTATGTTACACTTTTTCAGCGTGTTTCAATTCTAAGGCCTTTTTTAAATAACGTTTATGTTACTATAGTTGGAACTTTCTTGCATGTAATCATATGTTCCATGGCAGGCTATGTTCTTATCAAAGAGAAATTTTTCGGTAAAACTATTTTAGTATATGCAGTTACAATACCTATGATGATACCTTTTGAAATGATTATAATTCCTGTATATATAACAGTTAAGCACTTAGGCCTTATGAACACTCTCTGGTCTGTAACTATTGTCGGAGTTGTTTCAACATTCAGTATTTTATTAATGAAAAATTACTTTGAAGGAATCCCAAAATCGCTGGAAGAATCGGCCTTTATTGACGGAGCAGGTGAATCTACCGTTTTTTTTAGGATTTACCTTCCTCTTGCAAAGGCAGGCCTTGCCACTATTACTATATTTCAGTTTGTTGTTAAATGGAACCATTTGCTTACTGCGATTCTTTTTCTAAACTCACCGGAAAAATATACATTGCAGATTGCACTTAAAAGTCTTGTGGTTTCTCAGGAACTCACAAGCACAACACAATCCGTTGCTAATAATACCCGAATGGCCGGTATTGTTATTGCAATAGTACCGCTTATCTTTGTTTATGTCTTTGCACAGAAATACTTTATTAAAGGAATTATGATCGGGGCTGTGAAGGAATGAAGACAAACGACAAGAAATACATACATGTAAAAAATTATATCCTTAAATGCATTAGAGAAGGTATTTATAAACCAGGTGATAAAATACCAACCGAAGATGAAATAATAAACATTCTCGGTTTTAGCCGCAGCACAGTCCGTAATGCAATAATTCAGCTCGAACAGGAAGGTTATCTGTACAAAATACACGGAAGCGGCAGTTTCGTAAGACAAACAAGCAGTGAAGATCGGATAACTATCTATGCTCTTCTGTACCCAAGCTCAAAAGGTATAGAAAAAGATCTTATTTATGGAATGCGCCTTGCTGTAAACGATTCAAGCTTTAAAAATCTTCACCTTATCCTGAACAAACCAGGCAAAAACACGCAGGAGCTTATTAGTATTTTGCAGTCAATAGACACAACAAAACGTGGCGGTATTATAATGATACCAGTGTTGGACAGCAGCAGGACTGTTAACAGACTTCTTGCCTCTACAACGAGAAAACTGGAAAATAACAATTTTACCGTTGTTCAAATCGACCGTGTAATTCCGGAATACGACGGTAATTTTATTATGTCGGATCATTACCGGGGTGCTTATAATATGGTTAAATATCTAATAGATATGGGGCACCGAAATATTTCCATTATCTACGAACACCCTGAAAACAGTTCAATCAAAGAACGAATACGCGGAGTAAAAATGTGTTTGCAGGATAATGCACTTAAACTAAAAGAGTCTAATCAAATTAAGATTAACAGTATAAAAGAAATCGCAAATAGCGGAAAAGAGCTTATCCGAAATTTAAGGCAGAACAGTACTACAGCAGTTTTCTGCTTTGAAAGTGAAATTACCTTAGAAATTTACAAACTCTTCATTGCTAATAATATGACTATTCCAGAGGATATATCGCTCTGCTCTTTTGATGATCACTGTTTTCGCAGATTTCGTGACGGATTTATAACAGCAGTTATACAACCTTTGGAAGATTTAGGATACTTCGCTGTTAATTTAATTTTAAGGGAACTTAAATACAAAGGCGGAGAAAAACCCATTCGAATGGTAATGGAACCGAAAATCGCTAAAAGGCTTAGTGTTGGCCGGATATAATATTTACTTTGCGGATTTACACTTTCATACAAATTACTCAGATAACAGGGACAGGGCAACAATAGAAGATATGATTATTAAGGGGAGCAGACATGGTATTACTATATTTGGAACAGCAGATCATAATCATAATTTAGATATAATAAAATGGAAAACGCAGGTAGAAGAGACAAAAAAACTTCAAAGTAAATACCCCAATTTTCTTATAATGAACAACTGCGAAATAACTTTCTTGCTGGGCCATTTTGTAGTGATTAATCCAGAAATTATAAGGGGTACAATAGAAGAAGGCTACAGGTTCTTATACACCAAAAGAAATATTATTAAAATATTAGCTCACCCGAATCCCGGGACAGATGAATGGCATACAAGAATCGTTCCCTTTATCAAAGGCATAGAAGTAGTTAACGGCTCTGTTTTCCGAAAAGCTGTAAAGAGCGGCTATAAATTCAGAACAGCTTTAGATATTCCAATGCTGCACTCATATTCAGAATATATAGCTATGGGTTATCCTGTAGCTGCAATAGGAAACAGTGATGCTCATGGGCTTTCGGAAATTGGTTCCGGTATGACAGGGTTGTATCTCCCGGAGAAACCTGAAAAATCTGATCTATTATATGCAATAGCTAATCAAAAAACTTTTGCCACCACAGATCAGGGGATTCATTTAAAATGTTCTATGGATAATGCCCGGCATGAATTTAACTGGCAAATATCCTGGGACCCTGAAATAACAGACAGAACAGACAAGTATACTGTAGAAATCTATAACCGCTCCGACAGAGTAGCTGTTACTGAAAACAGCGGCAAAATTAAAGCTACAGAAGACGGAATATACTGGGCGGTTGTTTTTAACAGGGAGAATATAGCTGTGTCTTCTCCTTTATGCTATAAAAAGACAGAAACGGAATATTTTAGCTCTATGAGACTAAACTTTGAAAACAAACTGGAAAAACATGCAGTAGAAACGCGTTTTAAAAATACTTTGAAAGATATATATTGGCTTGAGCTTCGTAAGAAAACATCGTTTAATTTTTCACCTGTAAAGAAAAGCGTAAAAGCCGAAATAGAGATATATTCACCCACCCGGGAGCCTCTAATTACAGATGCATTAGGAAACAAGATAAATTTTAGGCTGTCCAGCCCGGCAAGCTACAGAACTATTATCAACAAGCAATGCAGGAATCCGTGTTTTGATGAATTTTATATATGGCTAAAAAGGAATGAAATTCATGAATATATGTTTTTCAACATAGATTATAAAAACAATGGCGATTTATTCATTTTAAATGCTCTACTAGTCCCTGCAAAAATGGTTTTTATAGATAACTTCGGTAAAAAATACAGAGATATTTCAGCCAGCATTAAAAAACTTGTATCATCTAAAACACTTTATAAATTAACCGTTAAAACCCTGTATAAACTTTCAATACAGTTAGACTTTGATAGCTATTATTTTCCATTCGAAATCAATAAAAACAGATCAGAAATACATAATTACCTTTTCTGGATTAATCACAACTATAGTACAGCTTATAAAATCCCAAAATCCACAAGGCAGGCATGGGAAAATATCTTCCAGATTTTTATGTAGTTAAATATGCTGTTTTCCGCTATGTAAATGTAACTGAATTAATTTTAGAAAAAGATAAAATGGAATATCTTTTTTCAGTTGCATTCATTTTCAAGATATGCATAATTTTAAGAGAGCTTATTATGATGGAGACAGAAATGACTGCACAAAATAGATATAGGTTCTGCAGGCACAGCAGGAATTACCGCATATTTATATACAGGCAGAGGTCTGGAAAATCACTTTGAAATTGGGATACTGCCGTACCATTATGAAAATGGAATAATAGCAGACAGTTCCAGTAATAACTCTTTTAATGCAGCTGCTATTTATGTGACGTTGAAGTGGTCCCCATTTAACTATGATTTC
>QNBI01000194.1 GCA_003641675.1 Spirochaetota bacterium
CGACGTGCAGTACAGGGTCGGAAACGGAACATGGACGGACTGGCAGACTTTAACTACTGCGGTTTCTGCCGGTTTTACAGGCAACAACGGACAGTCCTACTCTTTCAGGGTACGGGCGTACGACTCTGCAGGTAATATAGGGGACTGGTCAACGGAAGGCGCATCTGCGCAGACCGTTGTGAACAGCATGAGCGCATCGATGTCCCTATCCGTTTCTCCTTCCAGCTTAAGTTTCTCATCTACAGACAATGCGGCAAGTATCAGTTTGTCAATCCTTGCAACAGGCGGAAACATTACGGTTAAT
The DNA here is from genome assembly GCA_003641675.1 of Spirochaetota bacterium. Taxonomy (GTDB): domain Bacteria; phylum Spirochaetota; class Spirochaetia; order SZUA-6; family SZUA-6; genus SZUA-6. The sequence continues at coordinate 305 of QNBI01000194.1, forward strand.
TCAATAACAGAGAGCAGGAATTACCCCTCATGGGGCAGCGAGGAAGAGCCTTCACAATTCGTATCAATACCAATTTCCGGCGGGGCAACTCACAACGAAAGTATTAATGTCGGGCTGGATAATATTCAGCGCACAAAGGCGCTTGGTACAGGTACGGAGGGGAGTTTTACGCTAACATATAATGTTTCGGCAACAGATAATAACGGAAACCCGATTTCCGCATCGGTTTCAATTCCTGTTGCAGTAAGCGGGGGGCTCCCATCCTCTTTAACTGTAAGCGGTGTTTCACTACAGCTTCCGCCGTCGCCGTACTATGTAGGCGATACAATCCAGAATGCTCAAGTCACAATAGAGGCTTCCGGTTCGGGAACGGTAAGCGGACAGGTGCTTGTGGACGATGATACTTCCTGGACTACCGATCCGACATTTACCGTATTGGTAAATAATACAACGCATTTCGATATTCAAGGGCAGCTCCCGACAGATTCTCCGGGAGACCATACTGTGCGTGTGGAAATAACAAGCCCTGTAGAACTTTCTACCGAGGAAACATACACAATTTCATCTGCAACGCCTCCTTTCCCGCCGCAGACCCTTGTTCTTGTTAAGGATGTTGCAGAGCTTACCGATCTAAACGGCACCGCAAATGCGATGAACGGAGACCATTATAAGGAGTTCACCTTTAACGGTACTGCAAAGATGAAACTGCTCTCTATGAAGGATGATAACGGCAACCCTAAAATATTAAGTGATGTTGCGGTAACGAATCTTGTAGTCCGCTACGACGATGATAAACCTACAAAGGCTAAAATCCGCGGAGGTACTGCGGAAAAAGAAGTTATAGGCGACGAGGTCATTGCAACAATCGGAAAGGGTTATCTGCGTGTCAAAAAGGTATCCTTTACAGGGCAGGTTAGTCCGCCTACAGACTATCTAAGGGTGGATACTAAGCTCTATATACCCAAACTGGGCATGGAGTTATTTAAAGTCGGCGATGTTATATTAAAATCCGGCGGCGTAGAGGGCAAGGCGGTGTCCATTAAGGAAAATACACCGAAAAGTTTCGATGCTTTCGGTGTGACCTTCGGAATTCACGATGTTGATAATGAAAAGGCTCTTGTAATAGGCAAAGACATTCCCAACGACCGTTACTATTTCTCTCTCTCCGGGGGTATCTCTTTAAGTGAGAAAAAAGGAACAACCAAAACTAAAAAGGAAATGACAACCTTTAAAGGCTTAACATTTTATACGGACGGCCAGATAGAGGGAACAATTGCCTTTAAAAAAAGCTTCGATGTAATTCCCGATATTCTCACATTTAACCTTATCCAGATTCAGAGTGAGAATGATAATCTAAAGATGAAATTAAAAGGCGAGCTTAAGAACCTTCCCTATCCTCTGGATTCTGTGGGAACTGTTCCGTTCCAGTTTAAGTTCGATAAGGACGGAAATACAGATGGTTATGTGGTTCCGATTCACGAGCTTGTTAAGAACAATAAAGGCCATAAACTGGGAGGCTCCGACTCTACAGAGTGGGATCTTGGTATAGGAAACCTGGATGTTACGTATCTGGCACTTCATTTGATGTTTAACGAGGGTGATTTTGATGAAGACCACAGTGAACTGCAGATCGGTACAGATATTTACCTTAATCTCAAGGATCAGAACGGTTCCAACCCGAGCGATGATGATAAGAGAATAAGCTTCGGCGAATTAAACGCAAACGGCGATTTTACAGGCGGAATTAGAATAGCCATGAACGGCGATGTAACATGGCATGCGCCTACCAATGCATCAATAATAAGCAATAAACGTTTAGACCTTTCCGCATTTACAATTATGATAGATTCGCTTGGCATCGCAACTAATCCATTCCGGGTTGTTTTTACAGGCGGTATTATTCTTGGACTCGAAGGGGTATCCGGAGCCGTAGACTTTGAGAATTTGGAGATAGGTCTGGACGGCACTGTATCCAACCTTTCCGATGCTATAAGCGGCGGAATGCTCGATGTGGCAGATGTCGTTCATGTGGAAGTGGATGATGTGGATTGGAGTAATTCGCCTACCAGCATAACGTTTCGGACAGATGCAACGACAGGGGAAGGGGAGAATAGAGCTCCTCAAAAAGCGGATAAAACAATACAGGTTAAGAGCTACATGCGTTTAATGGGAGCATCCATTAATATTGGTTCCACAGACGATCCTATTATGAGCGGGGGTTTCGATGAACTAACCGTTTATAAACCTGTAAGCGGCTCTACGAGTTTTGTACTGCGCAATGCACATGTATCCACCTCCGATGTTGAGCTTAATGCCGACATACAGTATAGCTCGTCGGTTCTGCTGGTTGCAGGCCAGGTCTCGCTGCCCAATGATATAACTGCCGTTGCGGTTGGCAAAATGGGTAGCCAGAACGGAGAACCGACTATGGGAATATTTATAGCGGCATCCGGGCTTTCCATAACCGTTGGTCCCGGCGTATTTCTGGATGAAGTAGGGGGAGGTATTTTTATAAATCCTGTTCAGGATGATATTAACCTTGTGAGAAAAATTGCAAGGTTCCAGCGCCCCGAATTATCCGACGATATAACGAGCAGGCGCCCCGGCGGGGAAGAAAACCCGGGTTCATTTGCCGTAATGCTTTTAGGCGGAGTTTATGTTGCAGAGAAGGATATTGTTCACGGCAGGGCATTAATAACAATTACTGCAAATTACTTTAACATGGATGCCGAAGTAGAATGCCTGGACGGCATTCTTGAAGGGACAGCATACCTTGCCATAGGCTGGAATCCATCCTACGGCGAGGGTAATGTAGTGGTTAATATGGATTTTGTATCCATTCTTTCAGGACAGGGAAGTCTGCAGTTTTATGTTTACGGCGAGGATACGTGGGCTGTTTCCGGTGCATTTAATATCGCTATGCTGGGGCAGGACATTTCTACCGGCAGTCTCTTTGTAGGGCCTCCGGGCTTCATGGTGGAGGCGAGTGTATCCATCGGGGTTGACATGAAAATTATATCGGGGAGCATTACATACGGCGGAATGTTCTGGTACTACAAGGTGCCCGATCCAGATACCTTGGGTGCATACGTGCAGGTCAAAGCCAAAGGCGACTTCCTGGAAGGTTTGTTTTCGGCAGAAGCGGGTCTGGAAGGAGCTTTAATTGGTGCGCCGACATTTGTAATCTATGCTGTCGGCAGTGTAAAGGTAAAGGTGTGTTATGTTACTGTCTTTAACGGAAGTCTATGGATTTCTGTCGGTGAAAACGGATTTAACGGAGGAAAGGGAAGGAATGCTAAATACGACGGGCTAATAGAAGACGCACGAAACATGGCGGATGCTATGAACCAGGCTACGGAAGAACTTACCCAGGCACTGGAGGATACCAAACTGGATCTTGCCAGGCTGAATGCTGCACAGCAGGAAGCGGCAGGACTTACACTGGTAGAACGCTCGGGAATACTCGGCGGGCTTGTAAATGTCGTATTTCAGTATAACGAATACAACAACTGGCTGCCGGAAGGGCTGCCTCAGAACCTTCAGGTAATTTATAATAGGATTTTCGGTCCAGCACAGCAATCGCTTGTAAGCACAAGAACAGCTCTGCAGCAGCTTGAAAATAAGATTAATCAGGATATCAATAATCTGGATAATCTCCAGCAGCAGGTTGCAGATAAGATTAGTCAGTACGAAGATATTCTTATAGAAGAACTTCCAAGCGTCCATGATATAGGAAAACTCAACAATCCATTCCAGGGAATGGATGAAAAAACTGTAAATGTGGGCGGAATCTCGAAAACGGTAAAGACTGGTTTTAGAATTAACGAATCGGAGGCGGATTCTCAGCGCAGCACACTGACAAATGTAAGAGAAGATTTTGCTAAATATCAGGATGCATTTATAAAGGAAGCAGGATTGATAGATGCAAAGCTTCAGCAACTGGATGAGATTCTGTTTATGAGCAAGAACAACCTTATAGAACTATCGCGTGAGTATGCGGATGTTTACTCTGAAATGGGAAGCTATATAGAGCGGTTTGTAGATTTTCAGGGACAAAACTATAAATATGCGGATGAAAGTTTAAAAAAAATTGCCCTGGCCCTTAACAGTGAAAGTGTTATCCGACAGGAAATGGAAACAAAAGCGGGCAGTCTTTCTGCCAATAAACTAAACAACTGGAATAGCGAACGAATTCAGCTTATACAGGCATTAATTCAGATAGGAAGTTCAAAGGGAGAAACAGAGGAAAATGAATATAACCCTCCGGAAGGTATTCCAGCGGATCAGCTTTTTGCAGAGACAGGCGTACAGCTGTGGTGGAATATTCCGAATGCAGGTTTTACCGCATCCAAAACCCACTCAATCCAGAGAAGGGAACAGGCCATTGCAACATTTAAGCAAAGTGCGTCTTCATTTAGGAGTAAGTGGGCAAGTGCCACCAATGTTATAGACCGGATATTCGAAAAAAAGTCAGATATGTACAATGTGTTATTTGAGATTTACGATCAGCTGGCTGTATATGGTTCGGGTGAGATAGGAATTGCCGGTGACGGAAATGCTGCAGGAATTGGGGGTTTAAGCGGGGTAGGGCTTGCATTCAGGACGGGAGCAGTAGCGGCTTCTGTAAAG
>QNBI01000195.1 GCA_003641675.1 Spirochaetota bacterium
CTCCCCTTTCCAGATACATCTCTGCTGCTTTTAAGCTCATCTCTGCTAAAGTTTTTGTTAATTTTTTCATAAAGTCAGGTTTTAAAATGAGGTTTATCATTGTCGAAGAAAAATCCATAAATGAATTGTGAATTCCGGACAGAAATCCCTGGATAGAACCGGTGGGGACAAAACCTGCATCTATAAAATATTCACTGTCGCCTTTAATATCTTTAAACCTAGTGGTATCACTCATATCAGGAAGTTCCAATTTTTCCAAGTCCTCTTCATCCTTAATTGGGAAATCGAAATACTGAATTGCATGCGGATGGAAATCTATCCTCCTTTTATGGCCGCCTTCGTATCGGACAATCTTGTATTCATCTGTACGTTCTATAACAGTCGGCTGTATTTCTCCGGGACCGCCGTGTCCGAATGGGAATACTCCCCCTTTACCGACTCCTATTGTGGCCATATCCATAAGGGCAGCCATGTTTACAGCCCGTTCTCTGCTTTGTTCATCACGTGGTTCGGAGGAGAAAGATTGCCTTGGAGGGTCATCCGAAGGCAGATAGTATGTATTTTCATCGTAGCAGTTTAGAGGGGCAAATTTATGAATAGCTCTTTCACTCCAGAAACCACTTGTAATTAAAGGTATTTGCTTCGGTTTTACACCGTTTAGGACACTTAAAAGATTTTCTCTATTGCTCATATTAGTTAATATTCCTTCTTAACCGGTTATTCTATCGAGGCTTTTTATAATATGCATAAAAGCCCGCGTAATATGGTAAGGGTCTTTAACAGGGAGGGCTACTACAGCATCTATAGGCTTGCCTTTCCTGTCTCTAATCTGAATCCACTCTCTTATTTTAGAATCTGGGTTAGGGAATGTTTTAAAAGTATACTCATGATACTTCCAATAAGTTTCGATAAACCAGCTATCTCCTGTTTGTTCATACGAACGAAGCAGCGCATAAAGGGATTCGGAATGAACCCACCATAATTTTTTATCCCAATTTATCTTTAGTTCCTTAACAAGGTGATCATCTCTGTTTTTAGTTTTAACTAGTCCTCTGGGTGGGCCTCCGTCTTTATGTAAAAATTCGGGTAAGCCTCCATACTTTTCGTCCCAACCCTTTACAGTCATCCATTTTACTATATCAAGAGCTGTCTGCATAATAACGTGGTTATCTGTTCTTTCTGCATAATGCATCATAAACCATGCGTCTTCCAGGGAATGACCGGGATTAAAATAGCTTCCTATTAGTTCATTATATGCCTCGGTTCCATCTTCCTTTACCGCTTCGAGCAGAATTTCCTCGTTCCTTTTAATGAAGTTATTAGCTGTTTCGTAAACCGATTCTTCTGCGATTTTTATGAGCTTTTTAGAATACTCGAAATCCTTAAAACTTTTAGCAATATCGGCAAGTTCCTGTGTTGTTTCCAGCATTATCATAGATTTACCGTGCATTTTATAACCGGAAGGTTTCCCCTGGGGGGCTGTTTTGTAATTTCCACTCTTTAATCTCTCATATACACTGTTAAATAGTTTTACAGCCAATTCATAGTATTCTTTTTTTTTAAAGGCTCTTGCGAACTCAGCCAGGCCGTAAATTAGAAAATGATCCGCCTCTATTCCCAGATCATATTCTTTGTTCACCTTATCAGCAATTAATAAATTACCCTTTTCATCCAGAACCCATGCAGATTTTAAACCCGGTAGAATAGCATGGTCTTTAAGGAATTCTGCCCCATTTTCGGAAGCCTCCCGTATTGTAGAGCGCTTTTTCTCGTCCAGGTAGTCATAGAAAAAATGATAAACATGGGAGAGCATCCATAAAAATCTACCCTGTGACCATACATACTTATCCCTGGAGACAAGCTTGTCCCCGTAATTATTAAAGCAGGTGAAAAATCCTCCATTGTAGCGATCGATTCCATAATTTATCCAGAAGTAAATTAGATTATTAAAGAGGTGATTAATATAGAAATCCTTTAAAGTTTTTAAAGTCATTTTTTGCATAGAATTACCCTTTTGCCTCTATATATTTTACTAATTCCGTGAAAACAAGAAAGCCATTTTCCGCTAATTCAAAGTCAACCGTCTCTGGTCTATCTTCCGGCCGGTGCCATAACTGAAGTTTTGTTTCATCGTATCCTCTTGTATTAATATAAACTCCCCTTGCACCGGCTTTTATAAAAACCTCGCCGTCAAGGTTATCATTTTCGTTAATTATTTTTGGTGAACCTCTTAGTTTTAATTTCTTATATATTTCTGCTATTGAATTGCTTAACTCTTTATCTTTGGAATAGATAATCATATTGGGTCCATAGGTTAAAGAATCAAAGTTGATTGAGATTTTTATTCGATGGATATCACCTCTTTCTTTTCTCATTTCAGCATAATGTTTCGAGCCTACATGTCCAGTCTCTTCACCACCTGTAGCGGCGAAGGTAATTGAGTATTTCCGTTTCGTTTTTGACAATTCACAAGCTATCATGAGCATTGTTATTAATGAAGCTGTATTATCATTTGCCCCAGGAGTATTAATTTGTGTATCCGCATGAGCTAAAAAGAGAATTTCATCTTTTTTTTCTCCGGGGATATAGCCAATTGTATTGTATGACACTTTATTCTTAACGGTTTTTGCCCTAAAGGTAAGGTTGGCATGGAACCCATTGATGATTGCCTTTTCAAGGATATTTTTGTCCTGTCTGCCTATAGTTACTGCAGGTAGCATTTTATACATAGATTTCCAGGCAAATCGGGGAACTGCTTTACCGAAAGGACTAATAACAATATACGCCCTTATTTCACTTGAGTTGGCATCGCACAATGCGTAGACAGTTTCCTCTTTTGTTTTTAGTTTTGTTATTCTGCCATTTATTCCGCCTGTGGGAGTACTCCTGCTTCCGTAATAAGGCCAAACTTCCAAGTCATCTGGCAGGTCATCTGGCCCAATGGTTAATTTTGGTTTATCTTCTAATTCCCAGTAGTTGAAATAAAATTTATCGATTTCTACATTTTTAACACATTTACTCGGTTCATTTTTAATAATGCCTACGGATTTATTATAATTTGCACTGCCTGCAGGTCTGGGGCTATATTTAATTCTATAGCATATATATCTTTAAAACCATCAAAATCAAAACCCAGGATTGCAAATGTTGTTAATTTCTCTACCTTTCCCTCATCCTTTACATCAGATATATATGCATCTATGAAAATACCTATGACATCGCCAGGAAGTTCTCATCAAAAGCCCAGGCATTAAAATCATCGAGGTATTGTTTCTTTAGAGCATCTATTTTTTCTTTGGAATAACTAAGGGTTAATTAATTAGTTTAAATCCTTCTGCGGGACTTTTAGGGCACACAATTATTGACCAAAATAAAATTAAAGGTCCTAATTTTAATAGCCAGGATGGACATCTCGAGGCATTCCTTAATGATCAACGAATTATTGAAGAATGCAATAGAGCTTTAAAGATCGATCCTGAAAACTATCTGTCGCTGGATGAAATATTGTATAAGGCGAGGAGGGGTGACTCTGTAATTATTGATGCTATTGGTAAATTTATCAGATATATAGCCATAGCTGTTGCAAATACGTATAATATATATGGACCTGACCATATAATACTCGGCGGTAGAATATTTGAGATTTCAAATTTATTACTTCCGGAAACTATTAAAATGGTAAAAAAAATGCTAATTTTCCCTCCTGATAGGGAGGATTTTATTAAAATATCAAAGTTAGGTGTATTTGCCGGCAGCATAGGGGCAACTACACCTTTCTTTGAAAAATTTTATTCAATACCTGAGCCGACAAGAAACTTCATAGATAGATAATATTTTTCAATCTATTGATTTCTTTTTTAACCTTAAAGAGTTGGTGACAACATTTACAGAACTCATTGCCATGGCGGCTTCGGCAATGATGGGATGAAGAAGACCCAGCCCGGCAACCGGTATTGCAACAATATTATAGAAAAATGCCCAGAAGAGATTCTGCCGTATCTTTCTAAAGGTTGCTTTGGAAAGTTTAACTGCTTTTACTACTCCCTCAAGATCTCCCTTTACAAGGGTAATATCGCTTGCTTCTTTTGCAATATCGGTGCCGGTGCCTATTGCTATACCTACATTTGCCTGTTTTAACGAAGGTGCATCGTTGATTCCGTCTCCTACCATGGCAACTATTTTTGACTGTCCCTGAAGCTTCTTTATTTCGTTTATTTTGTCCGAAGGCAGGAGTTCATATCTTACCTCATCTATGTTTAATTCTTTTGCCACTGCCTCTGCTGTAAATCTGTTATCCCCTGTCAGCATAACAGTTTTTATACCCATTTCTCTCAGTGAGCTAAGAGCATTTTTTGCTTCCGGTTTTATTGTATCGCTTAAGGCTATCATCCCGAGATATTTACCATCTTCTTCGAAACCGACAATTACCGTTTTGCCTTCTTTAGCGTAATTCTCTATTCCCTTAGGTATGGATTCTCCTTTTTCTAAAGCCATTCTTAAACTTCCGATATATATGCTCTTCCCGTTAATTTTTCCTTCTATTCCCAATCCTGGTTTTACAGTTAAATCCGATACGGGGCTATTGTTTGCTTCGATTCCTCTGGATTTTGCATATTCTATAACTGCCCTGCCTAACTGGTGCTCGGAATAATTTTCTATGGCGGCGGCAGCCTTTAAAAAATCAAGCTGATCCAGAGGCGATTCTATATCTGTAACATGCGGAACTCCGGTAGTAATTGTCCCTGTTTTATCGAATACAATGGTATCCACATCCTTTGCATTTTCCAGCGCCTCTCCGGACCTTATAAGAATACCTTTGGATGCACCTATGCCGGAACCGACCATTAAGGCTGTCGGCGTGGCAAGGCCTAAGGCACAGGGGCATGCTATAACAAGAGTAGCAACAGCTGCAAATACAGCAGAGGAAA
>QNBI01000196.1 GCA_003641675.1 Spirochaetota bacterium
CCCCTAATTCTATCCTACCAATGAACCTCTGAACAGCATCTATTGCTCTAGTAGCGTGAATAACACCGGCAAGCCCAATACCAGCAAGTCTCAGATCAGCAAACAATTCAAAATCTCTTGTATTACGCATCTCATCAAATATTGTATAATCAGGTCTTGAAAGCAAGAGTATGTCATGAACTTCTTGTGGAGTTCCGTGAGATATTGCATACTGTGTTATTTCATCAGGCAATACTAAATCACGAGGTGCTTCTATGGTCTTAACAATCTTTCCTTTGAGAGCGTAAAACTCTGCAAGTGCTTGTGCAAATGTACTCTTACCATGACCAGGAGCACCAGCTATCAGTATGCCCTCAGCATGTTTTTCAATTCTTTCCATTAACTTATCTGATAATTTATAATCCTTTAAACTGAGTTTTTTTATTGGTCTCACAGCAGTTATCTCCCAACCATCAGAAAAAGGTGGTCTCGTAATCACAATCCTAAAAGAACTTATTTGAACAATAGTACTACCAGGTCTGTCAATCTCTATAAAACCATCCCTTGTTGTTCCAGCAACTTCAATTATGTTTTTTGAATATTCAACCACTTCTTCACGACTAAGCATTTTATCACTTATCCTTACAAAAGACCAACTTCCAGGATGACCTTTTTTGGCAAAGGCAAAACTCCCCTCTCTCAAATGAATACTCATTGTTTTTTCATCAAAGAATTTTCTAATCATCAACTCAACAGGCTTTTCAACACTCTCAAACAACACAAATTCAACACCCTTAACAGAAGCGAGTTTTGCTTGAACCTTATCACCAGTTATCAAACAGGCACCTTCATCATAAGCCAGTTCCCTAATCAGAGCATCAATCTCCCCTAAAGAAGCATTCTTAATCTCATAATAATTAGGCCTTCTACCAGCAAACCTAATGCTGAAACCCATTTTAGAACTTAACTCTCTCAACAACTCAATCTCTTCCAAACCCAAAAAACCAATCGCTTTGTTTTGATTAGCCTGGTGTTCCAATTCTGCAAGAACAGCTTCATGGAGTACTAACTCATTAAACTTTAAATCCCCTGATTTAAGCTTCTTTGACACAAAACCTTCTATTAAAGCAGATGTGTCAACAGTAACTTTTTCAAAAAATTTTTCTTTCATGCAAGAATGAAAAAATTGTAAAGTTTAAAAACTTTGTCATAACATGAAAAATATTAAAAATATGAAAATCTAAAATTAGCAATCTTAGTAAGTTGAAAGGTTAAACTTTAGAGTGAACATAAAATTTTAAAAGTTAAATTACCTGTTAAATATAAAATTCAAAATTTCACAATAACAAAGGTGGTATTATGATAAGATCAAAAAAACAAGCTTTAGAAGCATTATCAGATGTTAATCCAAACTTTGTGTTTTGGCTTTGCGACGGCACAACCCTAAAAAATCTTTCAGAACTCCTTGAAGCTTTAAAAGTTATGAGCCGTGAAACCTTCATTTATCATGTTAACTCTGAAAAAAATGATTTTGCAAAATGGATTGAAGACGTTATAAAAGACGAGAAATTAGCAAGAGATTTGAGGAAAGTAAAGACAAAACGCGACACTATTAAGATACTCAAGGAAAGGATAAAGTGGTTGAAGAAGAAAGCCAAGAAGTAGAGACAAAATTTATTAAGCTTCTTAAAAACCACTAACATTAGTGAGCTTCTTTGCAATTCTCACAACCTCATCCTCCTTCTTACTAATATAAACTCTATAACCAGAGGATTTTTTTACCATAACATTACCAAACACTTCCAGCATTCTATGTTCTAATCTTGAACCTCCTTTCTTATGCCTCGCAACAAGTTCTAACAAACCCTTTATTTTTAGGTGGGAATAACTTTCATCTATCATACTGTAACAAAGTTTTAAACCAGCGGCTTGGGGTGGGTTAACAATAACAGCGTCAAAAACACCGGTTAAATTCTCAAATAAAAAACTCTTCACAACACTAACCTCAACCTTATTTAGTTTAGCATTCATCATTGAAAGCTTCAAAGCCCTCTCGTTAATATCACTCATAACAACTTCACAGTTTGGAAACAATTTTTTTATAACTATACCAACAACTCCATAACCACAACCTAAATCCAAGACACGCCAACCATCTTTTACAATACACTTTTCCACCAAAACCCTTGTTCCAAGGTCAACCCTTGATTTTGAGAAAACACCTGGGGCAGTGTAAAACTCAAAAGTTTTATTTCTGAGGACTGCACTTATCCTCTTCAATTTAAATGGACTTGTTTGCTTTTCAGAAAAGTAGTGCTCCATAAACCCACCATCATTTTTTCAGAATTTTCTTCAAATCCTTATACTTTAATGTGTTGATAACATCTTGCTTTCTAGCCCAACCTCTCCTCGCAGTTGCAATTCCATAACGCATAAATCTCATGTTGCTGATATGATGAGAGTCAGTCCCAATAGCAAGTTTAGCACCATAATCAACAGCCTTCCTAACATAAGCGTCTTTCAAATCAAGCCTTTCAGGATTAGCATTCACTTCCAAAAACACATTATTCTGCTTAGCAGCTTTTATCACAGCGTCAATATCAACCTCATAAGCTTCCCTTTGCCCTATTAAACGACCTGTTGGGTGGGCTAAGATATTAACATAAGGGTTTTCTAAAGCTTTCACTATTCTCTTTGTCATCTCACTCTTAGAGGATTTAAACCTTGAATGAACAGCCACAATAACAACATCCAAACTCTTCAGAATTTTATCACTATAATCTAAGGTTCCATCGGCTAGTATATCCACTTCCATAACCTTAAGTATTCTTATCGGTAAAGAATCATTCAATTTATCTATTTCCTTATTGCGTTTGATAACATCAGCCTCACTTAAACCATGAGCTATCCTTTGAGATTTTGAATGGTCAGCAATACCAACATATTCATAACCGAGTTTCTTGGCTTCCAATGCAATCTCTCTAATAGTGTTTGAACCATCACTCCACTTACTGTGAATGTGCAAATCACCTTTTATATCAGTATAACCAATGAGTTTTGGAAGTTTATTCTTCAAAGCAGCTTCTATCTCCCCCTTATTTTCCCTCATCTCAGGAGGTATAAAACTCATACCAAGCTTTTTGTAGATTCCCTCCTCATTACTCCCAGCAATCATCCTTTGCTTAGAATCAAACAAACCGTACTCACTCAACTTCCAACCCTTCTTCTTACAAATCTCTCTTAGTGCAATGTTATGGTCTTTACTTCCAGTAAAGTATTGTAGTGCAGCTCCAAAACTCTCCTTGGGGATAACTCTCAAATCAACTTGTAAATTATTCTTTAAGAGAATGGAAGATTTTGTTGAACCTTCAGCTAAAACCCTCTTAACCTCAATCATGCTTGTGAAGAACTTCATTATTGGTTGGGGATTTTTTGATATTACTAAGATATCCAAGTCACCAACAGTCTCTTTCATACGGCGAGTAGAACCAGCAATTTCAACACGTTCAACACCATTCAACCCCCTGAGACGATTAGAGATCTCCTCTGCAATAGGCAAAGCCTCACCTAGTAAGAATCTCTCCATTCCAGACTTCAACAACTCAATACCTTTAAGTATATCCTGCTCTGTTTTTTCACCAAAACCCCTTAAACCTCTCAATTTTTTCTTCTTTATAGCAGTCTCAAGGTCACTGATTGATTTTATACCGAGTTTTTTGTAAAGCATCATAGCCTTCTTAGGTCCCATCCCAGGAATTTCAACCATCGCAGCAACTCCTTCAGGAACCTTCTTCTTCAACTCCTCATAATAACTACTCTTACCAGTTTCTAAAAACTCAGATATCTTTTCAGCAATGCTCTTTCCAACACCAGGTATTTCTTCCAAACGATTACTCCTAAAATACACTTCAATATCCTCACCCAAATTTTCAATAGCCCTTGCAGCTTTTCTATAAGCTCTTGGTTTAAAGGCTACTCCCAACATATCAAGAATATCAGCTATGTTGAATAATAACTCAGCAACCTCTTTATTCTTCATAATCAGTAAAAAGCTATTATAGAATAAAAAAGTTTCTAAACTGTTTATTGCCTGAGAGATTGTTTAAGAGATTACGCTTTGGTTGTCTTAAGAAACTTATGAGCTTTTGCCAAAACCTCTTTTGAATTTTTAAAAGTCAACCTTTGGTAAGCATCTTCAAAACTTAGCCAATCATAACCAACATGCTCAAAAGAAAGTTTAACATCAGAAGTTCTTGTTTCAGCAAGAAAGAAGATGACTCTTTTAAAATTCGTTTTACCATTCATCCTGTAAAAATAGGTTATTTCCTCCCTAAAACCAGGGATGAACCTTAAGTCAGTAATTCCAGTTTCTTCCTTTGTCTCCCTAACAACAGTGTCTATTTCAGACTCTCCTTTTTCTACATGTCCCTTAACAAAACCCCAATGCCCCATTCCATAATGCAATAACAAATACTTTATCCCAGAATTAGTTCTTCTAAAAATCACAGCTCCACAACTCAGCTCCTTAGGCATAGAAATCAAGAAAAAAGAACAAGAATAAAAAACTTTTTCTTACTTACCAAATACTAAAAAAGCCCAGAAAGGCCTCCTCACCCTTGTCTCATTCACCTTATTAACAACCTCTTCCTTTAAATTCACTGGAATAAACCCTAACAACCTTGCTTTCCTAACAACCCTTAACCTCACTGTTTCATTGTCATCACCAACACTCAAATTCTGGATTTTTAAGTTCTCAATCCTCTCCTTTAATTTTTCAGGCAAAAACTCCCTGATCACTGTTTTGTTCATCAATCTCTTCCTTAATTCCTCATCCTTCCTAACTCTAGACAATAATTCTCTCCTTGCTCTTCTCTCCTTAACGATTTGTTTTACTAAAGCCATTGCTTCTGGATTCTGCTTTAATTCCTCAATTATCTTCCC
>QNBI01000197.1 GCA_003641675.1 Spirochaetota bacterium
CTTGCGTTTTGAAATGCCCCACTGGTATTCGTCATCTACAGACACGGGGCAAACGTCTGCACAAAGACCACAGGAAACACATGCGGCAGGTTCAACAAAGGTGGGTTTTTTCTTAATTTCCACAGTAAAATTACCAAGGCTGCCTCTAATGTTTTCTATTTCCGAATAAGTATAGAGGTCTATATTTGAATTAGCAGGTATATCGGCCATTTTAGCACCAAGAATACAGGCTGCGCAGTCATTTGTTGGAAATGTTCTGCTTAACTGTGCCATTCTGCCTCCAATTGTGGCTTTCTGCTCTACCAATGAAACCTTAAAACCTGCATCTCCTAGATCGAGTGCTGCTTGAATACCTGCTATTCCTGCCCCTATTATGAGCACTCTGTCGCCAATAGATACCTTAATAGGTGCCAACGGCTTATTATTTTTTATCTTTTCTATTCCGATTTTTGTTAAATCTTTTGCTTTTTCTGTTGCTTTTTGCGGAGAATTAAAATGTGCCCAGGCACAGTGTTCCCTTATATTCGCCATTTCAATAAGGTAAGGGTTTAGACCGCCTTTTTCTGCAGCATTCATAAAAGTTTTTCCGTGAAATAGCGGCGAGCACGCAGATACTAAAACCCTATCGAGCTTATATTTTTTTATGTCTTCCGAAATCATGTTTTGCCCGACTTCGGAACAGAGGTGAGAGTAGTCTTTTGTCAAAACAACGTCTTTTTGATGTTCTGCAAATTCAGAAACTGCTTTTATATCTACTACTTCCGATATATTACCACCACAGTGACAGACATAAACTCCGATTCTCATTTTTTCTCCGTATTATAAATGTAATAGAATGATTTTATATGGTGTCTATGCTATATAGATATAGTGTAGAGCAATAAATTAAATTGTGTAAACTTTAAATTATAGATAATCTATGATACTTCTCCAATATATCTCTGACAATCCGGTAGAATAAATAATTTTAAACAATAGTTTCGTTTTTCCACATACTTTCTTCCGGAACTATACCGGACAAAAGTTTATTTTTTAATTCTATTGTTTTATTATCGGCAGAGATTTTATAGTAGGATTGCAGTTTAGTGTTGAGTTTATTGAAAAGCCTTGGTATTTCACTCCTGTTCCCGACCAAAGCAGCGGCTATCATTAAAAGTCTGTATGCAGATTCGCATAGAGGGTCGGCTTCTACAAGTTTTTTCGCCCATTCCAGAGCTTTCATATATTCACCCGAACTTAAATAAATTTTTGTAAGGTTAAAAAGAGCTGTTTTGTATAGCCCCTTAAGATTTTCTCTTTCGTCCCGAATAAAATCGTTGTAAAGGTCACTTTCTATAAAATCACCTCTGTACAGTAATATGGCCTCTTTATAGAATCTGGAAGCCGAAAAGTAATCATATTTTTCCATGGCATTTTTTGCGTGTTTTATAAAATCTAGGAACCTGTCAACATCTGTAATTACCATATTCTTTTTAAATCGTATGGCATTAGTATCTGTCTCCAGAAAATCTATTTTATCATTAAAAATTTTACGAAGCCTGTATATAATGGTATTTAAATTATCACGTGCACTTTTATAGGAATATCCAGGCCAGAACATCTCATATATCTTTTCTTTCATTACTGTTTTGTTCCTGTTTACAATAAGCAATTTAAGGAGATCTATTACCCGTCTCTGGCCGTTTAATAGATATTCGTTAACTTCATTTCCTCTTATAAAAACCTTAAAATTACCAAGGGTCTGTATTTCCATGGGGAATATGCTTTCTACATGCTCTGTGCTGTCAGAAAGGTTTTGAAGTCTTGGAAATGTCTTAAAAATTTTATTCTTTGAAATAGTTGCTATATCTCTTAAAAGCTCCGGGCTACAGATGTCGAGATTTGTATATTTTCTCTCCTTCACGATAAGGGCCATGGTATTAAAGTAAGATTTTGATTTACTATTATTCTGTTTGTATGCTATATAGCCTAATAATCCATACGCTGTGGCATAGGAATACGGGAAGTCATTTTTATTTGTTTCCTTTATAAAGTTCGTAAGAATTGTTTTCGCTGTATTAAAATCTTCTGTGTATATATGCATTTCTCCCAGGCCTACATAGCTGTAAGGGAAATCTGTTCTTAGAAGAGGCTCGTTTTCTTTTTCCAGAAGTCGCCTGCTGTAATATTCTACCAACCGCTTATTCCCATTTCTATAGGCTATAAGCATTTTAAGCAGATATAGAAGGTAGTACTTTAAGTACAGGTTTTCCCCTGTATAGGAATCTTGAATTGTATTAAACAGCTGCTCTGCCTTTTCGTAATTTTCCAGATAAAGATTATATAATATTAAGTTAAGTTTAAGATACGGAAGAAAAGCAAAATCTTTCGAAGAATTGTTAATAGCTTTCTGCACTTTGGTAATTGCATTTTCAAGTTCACCTAAATAAAAATATGTGTCGCCGAGGTAAAAACTTAATAAGGATTCGTAATGACGGTAAAGCCTAAAGTCTTCATTTTGTTTAAAAAGCTTATTAGTGCTTTTAAGGATATTTTCCGCTTCATGGAATTCACCCCTTGCAAGATATATCTTGGTAAGTACAAGACGGGAACATAAAATAGCCTCTGTATAGTGAATTTTGTATGATGTTTCCTCTGCCCTTAAAGCGACTTCGAAAGCTTTAACCCTTAACGGTTCTATCCACCATTTTCCGAGCGGTATAAGAGCTTTTAAGAGTTCCCTCCTTTCCGGGTTAAGCTGTTTTTCTGCAGTTTGTAAAAACTCCTCTGATTTTCGGACGATTTCACTTACAATTTCATGACCTGTCTGGTAAAAAAAATAGTTGGTTAAAAGTACAGAATATATCCATGCCTGTTTATTGTAGTCTCTAACCGCTTCGAAATATTTAAGAAGCTGTGAAAGCTTTTCCCTTGCTGTAAACGGTTGGGAGAGATTGGAGGCTACTGCTTCATAGAATGAAAGGTCTTTATCTGCAAGAACCATTTCCTCAGGAAAATTGTTTAAGAGGTATTTTATTTTTTCGTACTTCCCTGTTCTAATAAGTTCTTCAGCATTTTTCATTAATACGTTTTTTGCTCGTGAATAATTACCCGATAAACTTAGAAAATGTATCGTTTTTTCAAAGTTATTTTCATCGCAGTAGTACTCCGCTATATTATGAAAAATATTCTGAGCCTGTTTTTTGTAAATTTTTTCGAATATTTTATTAAGAAATGTCCGGAACAAGGGATGAAATTTGTAGATATAGTTAGAAATATCAACAGGTTCTACAAATAAATTCATGTTTAGAAGTTTTGTCAGAAAATTCATACCGTCTTTTTCTGTTATCCGTTCTATAAGTTCCGGTGCAAAATTAGTTACCGGGGCAAGCTTTATAAGGGAATCTCTGTCGTCTTGAGAAATATTGTTGAATATCTCTGTATTAAAGAAATCATCAAGCTCAGGAAGGGATAGATTATCAGAAAAAGCCTCCAAGAGCAGATTTTTATCGGTATTGGTCGGATGATTAAGTTTTTCAATTAAGTACACTGCCGGAGTAATCCATCCCAGAAGGATATCTGAGATTCTTTCTATCAAAGCATGTTCAAAGTTGAATTTATAAATATTAACAAAAAGGTCGAATACTTCCTGTTGGGTAAAAGCAAGGTCTTCATTTGTTATTTCTGTTAATTCTTTTTCTGATCTTATTCTGGAAAGAGAGAGCTTAGGATAAAAACGTGAGAGTATAATAATGTGCATATTTTCAGGAAGACCCCTCATTAATCCGGATACAGTACTGCAGGTATCTTCTGCACCGGTTAGAATATGAAAATTATCAAGGATAAGGTAATAATCATTTAAATAAACCTTTTTAGATTCTTTTATTAAGATATTCCAAATATTGTCATTATCGGATTCGGTAATTATATCTATCTCTTTGGAATTGTCCTTATTATTTAACCCGGTATTATTTAAGATTTGCCTAAGACCGTAACTGAGTTTGGAAATAAAGTTCTTTGCGTCTCTATCGGTTTTGTCAAAATTGTACCAGAGATATTTTTTTCTCTCATTTTTTAAAAACTCTGCTGCTAAAGTTGATTTTCCCTGTCCTGCTTTTCCGACAATAAGAACGATCCGTCTGTCTGTAAGATATCTGTAGAGTCTTGGTCTGTTTAAAATTCCTTTTAATATAGGAGGTTTAAATTGATATCCATTTAATGCTAACATGATTAGATTTAATTATTATATAAGAAAAATACGGACTTTGTCATTCTTTTTTTGTGTTGATTGCGAATTGTGAGAAATTAAAGTTAGAACAGCAGTGTATCTGATGAATTTCCTACATCTTTAACACGAATTATTTCAGCGATTGATATTATAATTAATTCAACTGTTATAACCACGCTGGAAACGGCATTGATTAGTGGCAATTTATTAGGATATCTAAGGGCAGAGTACACCCATGTCGGGAAAAATACCTGTGAACCACTTACAAAATGTGTTATATAAAATGCATCAAAAGACCATGAAAAAGAAAATATAGCTGCCGATATCAATGATGGGGCAATTATTGGCAATGTTATTGAAAAGAATGTATGTATAGGAGAAGCACCAAGGTCTCTTGAAGCTTCTTCTATAGAGTAATCAAACTTGGAAAGACGGGAACTTATAAGAACTGTTACAAGCGGCACATCAAAACTAATATGACTTAAAATGACTGTAAATAATGATAAGGGAAAGTGAATTAAATTAAAAAATAAAAGAAGTGCAATTCCTGTTAACGACCATGGCATTACAAAAGGAATGGCAATATAGCCATTGAAGAGGTTTTTTGCTTTATATTTAAATTTAGTAAGAGCTCGTGCTCCTAAAATGCCAATAATTAAACTAAAGAAGGTTACTATTAATGCCACAATAACAGAATTAATAAGA
>QNBI01000198.1 GCA_003641675.1 Spirochaetota bacterium
ATTTCCTCCGACGGCATCCCGATATTTTTTAGACCCAATTTTAGCTCTTCTTCCACAGTGGGAAGAAATATTTGATAATCCGGGTTTTGAAACAAATATCCCACTGTTCCGTTTAAATCCTCCGGCTGCAATGCAACACCTTTTTTTCCAATTACCGAACCGCTCTCCGGTTTTAACAGACCGCATAGAATCTTTGCAAATGTAGACTTCCCCGAACCATTTTTTCCCACTATACCTACTATTTCACCTTCTAAAAGCCTAAAGGAATCTATCTTAAGTGAAAAATCATCTTTATCACCATAAAAAAAGGCTAAATCTTTAACTTCGAGGATAGGACTTCCACTTATTTTTTTATCTGTTAACTTTTTAGGTTTTTCAACTATTTCCGGCTTTAGTCCTAACTCTCTTAATGTATTATTCATATCCCTGTATTCTTGCCCTGTAAATGATAGTATTTCAGAATTTTTTAGCACAAAAAAAACATCGGCAATCTTCCTATATATTTCCAGCCACTTGGAACTTAGAATAAGAACCGTTTTGTTATTCTCCGCTATATGAGATAAAATAGTTCCCCTTATCCATGGGTCCAACTCCTCGAAAACTTCATCGAATACCCAGACAGACGGATCGGTTGCAAGTATGCAGGCTATTAAGAGTCTCTTTTTTTCTCCTCCAGAGAGATAAACGGGATTCTTCTCCTTGTACTTAAGCATATCAACAGCCCTTAGAGACCGCTCTACCCGGTACTCTATTTCATCTTTTTTTAAACCGAGTGATTCAAGTGCAAAGGCTACCTCTGTATCACATCTTGTTGTAAATATTTCTTCTTCCGGATTCTGAAAAACAATACCTATATCTTCCATAAGTTCATAGGGTTTATAATCTTTGACATTTTTTCCATATACCAGAAGATCACCCTTTAGTTCTCCTCCTGTAAAACGAGGGATGAGCCCTCCTAAAATTCTCGAAAGAGTTGTTTTACCGGAATCCGGTAACCCAAACATCACTGCAAGAGAACCTTCTTCCAACTCAAAATTTATCGAATTAAAAAGAATCCGGGATTTAAAGCCTGCATAATCCGGGTATCTAAAGTATAAGTTGTGTACGGAGAGTGCTGTATTTTTCATAAACTTAAAGCACGTTATAGCATATTTGCAGTGTAAATACTATACGGCACACCTTCTAAAAATTAATCCGCCCTTCTCAATATATCCATGTATGGTTCCGGAAGTATAAACTTCCGTAATCTCGTTTACATTAATACTGTATGCCCCCATTTCAATATCCACCCTGCCGGATATTACGTATAAGCCCCCTCTATCCAGAATTCTCCGGAATTTTTTAAAAACTTCCGGGAACAGAACCGTTTCAAAAACCGAATACGTATCTTCAAAACTTACAAAAACCATCCTTTCTCTGTTCCTGGTTATAACCTCCTTGCCTGTAACAAGCAGGCCTGCAATGGCAATCTCCCTATTAACATAATGCGGAATCCGGCTCGAATTAATACGGTTAATTCTATTAGACTTTCCGTTAAATTTTATCCTTTTAAATGCCCCTTCCACGTGTTCAGAAAAGATTTTAAGCGGGTGTCTGCTTATATACAGGCCCAGAGTTTCATATTCATACTTTATCTTTAAACTTTCACTGTAGTTTCCTACCATGGGTGGAATCGCAGGAAAGATAAAACTTCCGTCGAAATGAACCGCGTTGTAATGCTTCCAGAAAAGTTCCGGTCTTGTATAGCCGGAAGAAACTGAATCCAGAGATCCCGATTTTATCAACACTGCAAGTTCGGAAGCACCCGGGTTTATGCGTTTTACAAAATCTGTAAAATCTTTAAATGGCCCCCCTTGTTTCCGCTCATCTATCAGTTTAAATAGAAAATCCCTCCTAATCCCTTTAAGCTGTATAAGCCCCACACGCAGAGCTCCTCGTTTATCCGGGTCTTCTGCACATACTGAACTGCCGGAATACTCGGGCCTGTAGAGGTAGCCGCTTCTGTTTATATCCGGTTTCAGGATTGGAAATCCCATCCGCCTGCATTCGTTAATATAGGTCTGGGTTGTGTAGTATCCTCCGCCATTGTTTATTACGGATGTAATAAATTCCAGAGGGTAAAACCGTTTTAGATAGGCAAGTTTGTACGATACAAAGGCGTACGATGCACTATGTGCCTTACAGAAAGAATATCCGTCAAAAGCCAGTATCATATCCCATATGCTTTTAAGAACCTTTTGTTTTACTCCTCCTTTCCTTCCTCTGTTGAAAAACAGCTCTTTAAACGAACGAAGATGTGTCGTACGGTCTTTTTTTGTCACCGCCTTTCTAAGCTGATCTGCCTCGCCGGGCGAAAAACCTGCAAGGTCTATTGCAATTCTTGACACATCCTCCTGATACACCATAATACCGAAGGTTTCTTTAAGTGTTTTCTCGACAAGCGGATACAGCGGTTTGTACGGTTTTCCGTGAAGCCGCTCCACAAAGAGTTTAACATACCTGTTCGCAGCGGGGCGTATAATAGAGCTCGCAATTACGAGATTTTCAAAATCTCCCTTCTCCATCTTCCGCAGGAGCTGCCGTGTTGCAGGAGATTCAACATAAAAAATCCCTATGGTGCTCCCGTGCGATATCATTTCCTCTGTTTCAGCACTGTTTATTGGGTTTAGACGTGCCCATGCAAGTGTTTGTTTAGTCATCTGTACTGCGGGCTGCGCGGCGGTCTTATTGGTCAGCCGCCTGTTTACAAGCTTTATTGTATCGCGCAGCACTCCCAGAGAACGATTGCCGAGAATATCTATTTTCACCAACCCGGCCGTTTCCGCACTGTCCTTATCCCATGCGATAACAGGATAACCCAGCGGAGATATCTGAACATGCGTATATGAAGTAATAGCTTTTGGAGTTATAACTACTCCACCGGGGTGCGTACCGATATAATGGGGAAACCCGCGCATTCTTTCTGCAACAGCAAGCAGATACCGGGGTATTCTCTCTTTCTCCCCGAGTCTTAAAAACCTGACAAGCCGTTTTATTTCCTCTTCCTCCATTCCCATTGCCTTTGCAGGCTCTCTTAAAGAAGACCTCGGGCCGAAGGTAACATGATCTGCCACTATCCCCGATTTTCCTCTGTAATGATTAAATATATATTTAAGAGTTTTCGGCCGTTCGTCCCACGGAAAATCAACATCTATATCCGGAGGGTCTTTTCTGGCTTCATTTAAAAAGCGCTCAAAAAAGAGATTGTACCGTATTGGATCGACATGTGTTATACCGAGAAGATACGAAACAATACTGGATGCCGAACTTCCCCTTCCGCAGGTACGCGGATACCTGGAAACTATACTGTGGACTACGAGAAAATATCCGGAAAATCCTTTCTGTTTAATAATTAAAAGTTCATGATTAAGCCTCTTAATAACCTTAATACCTTTGCTGCCGGAAAGATGCGGATACCGCTCTGCTATTCCTCTATAACAGAGCTGTTTTAAAAGATAAAACGATTCTTTTTCCGCCAGACCGTTAAACTTGGGAAAAACATAGCTTTTATGAATAATTCCGAGTGAACCGTACCCGCCCGTTTTTTCTGCTATGCGGCATGTTTCCGTTAATGCCTGCGGAAAAGCGGAAAAATAGGATTTTATCTCTTTATCCGATACAGCACCGTAGGAAGCTTTGGCTATCTCACTTTCCGGAAGCTCGTTTACCGTTACATTTAAGTCTATCGCCCGCAGTATATTGTACAGTTTATTCTCGTGCTGCTCTGCATAGAATATGTCCTGAAGAGCAACGGCTGGCAGATTATTCTCCTCGGCAAACCTCAACAGCGATGCAAAAGCCTTCCCGTATGTAAGCATAACGTAGAGATTTTCTTTGCTGTGCCGGGTCAGCTTCTCAATTACATAGGTGTTATCGCTTAAGAGTATAAGCCCGTTCCATCCGGTTTCCGTAAGAGATTCAACAGCATCGTATTTATTATTATCCTTATCCAGTACTGCTGTAATAATTCTATTAAGCATGGCGAAACCTTCCCCGTTTATTATAAACGCTTTAAAGAGCTGTTTTTTCTTTTGATAAACAGATGCACCGACAACCGGTATAACACCTTCTTTTTTCGCAGCTTTTACAAAGCGGACAGCGCCGTAAAGGTTATTGATGTCTGCAATTCCGGCGGCCCTATAACCTTTAAATGAGGCATACCGGCATATCTCCTCCGGTGACAGAGCGCCGTGTAAAAGGGAAAAGTAGGAGTGAAATCCAAGAGGAATGTAACAGATACGATCACAACCACACATATACTAAACATAAGTTTAGTATATGTTGAAAAAACATGCAACTGTTAATTTTTAATCTTTTTACGTTATTTACTTTTAATTTATGCTATAATTTATCTGTATTAATTTGAGTAGCGCCGGACTGCTCTGCAGGGGTAAGGTGTTGCAGCCGTTATTTTCTGCCACTAAAAGGTTTTCCCGGCAAAATATTTTTAAGCGAAAAGGCCCTGCTTCTTTAAAGGATTAAAATGTCTAGATTATATATTGGGACAAGCGGGTATTCTTATACTGACTGGGTTCCCTCTTTCTACCCGGAAACACTTCCGAAAAACAGATACCTTGAATTTTATGCCTCTGAATTTAATGCCGTGGAGCTTAATTTTACCTATTATTCCATGCCTTCGTCCCAAAGCCTAAAGAGAATGGCGTTAAACACCCCTTCCGACTTTAGGTTCACCGTAAAGGCCAATAAAAGTTTTACGCACGAACGTAAAGGAGATATCGGAGAAACCGCTCTGCATTTTATAAAAGCACTGGAACCATTAATAGATGATTCTAAACTGGGGTCTTTATTATTTCAGTTTCCCTATAGTTTCCATTATAACATAGAATCACGGAAATACCTTGATTC
>QNBI01000199.1 GCA_003641675.1 Spirochaetota bacterium
CTGCTATATATGTTTTAAATGAACCATTTATCGAACTTAATATTTTTCTTGTAGAATTTAAAAGCTCTTTATAACCTGCATTCGAATCTACCGGGAAAAGAGCCGCTGTTGCGGTCCCGTCTGTTGATATTACAAGATTTTTTGCAATCTGATCTGTTTTTAACCTTTCTATAAATGTGTTAAATTCTTCTTTTGTTTTTGGAGGCTCTGCATTTTGTGCCAGAGTTGTGAATTTTAGTTTTAGCCCCTGTTTTTCTAATGTAATTACATTAAAGGGGTTTATGCTTTCATGTACATGCGGGAGTGCCTCTATGCTTTTAATTGCTCTGTAAAGGATATTAAGCTTTTCCATTGTTAAACCATCTTTGGCTTCGAATGCAAGTACCAGATAGTCTGTGGAGCTTAACATGCCGCCATACTTTTCCGTCAGTTTAATGATTTTCGAGTTTTTTGGAAGCAGATCTCTGATTGTAGATTCAATCTGAATTTTAGTAGCAAAATAGCCTAAGAAAACTGTTATTAAAACAGTTAAAATTATTATTGCGTATCTATTCTTTTCTGAAAATGCCACCATTTTAAAGATAAATGAATCCTTTAAAGGGGTGGCATGTTGTTTTTTATTTTTTGACATTATAGTTTTTCTGCCATTAATGATTCCGGTAAAAATAGAAAGAGAATCGGCAATGAGCAATACATATTCGAAACTCTTCTACAGATATTAAATATTAATGTTTTTTTCTTTATTTGTCAATTATATGTCAATTATATGGTGTAATAGGAAAATACCTATTTGGATAGTATATTTTTGTTAACTTTATCGACTGCAGCCTTAATAACCTGATCCATATTATAATATCTATACTCTGCAAGCCTTCCGATAAAAAACACATTATCCATTTCTTCACATCTTTTAACTTCTTGTAAGTATAAATCTCTTTTCTGAATATTTTCTTTTGTCATTACAATATAGTACGGCTCTCCTGAGGCTTTTGGGTATTCAAAACATACAGAGGTCTTGGAGGACTTTTCATCCAGAAAGTATTTAAACTCTGTAATTCTGGTCCAGTCATAATCATTCGGGTAATTTATTACTGCTGCCTGTTGAAAGTATTCTTTTTCATATGTTTCTATTTTTAAATCTAGAGAACGGTATTCGAGCTTGCCGTATTTATAATTAAAATATCTATCCAATTCACCTGTATATATAAGAATATCAGATTTAAGTTCCTCTTTTATTTCAAAATAATCCTGACCCAAGAGTATTGATATATTTTCATGATCCAGAATAGATTCAACGAGTTTTGTATAACCATATAGCGGAATTCCCTGGTATTTATCTGCAAAATATCTGTTGTCATCGTTTTCTCTGATCGGAATTCTTTTTGCCAGGTCTGCTGAGATGTTTTCAGGGTGTGTTTGCCATTGTTTTATCGTATAATTCTTATAAAATAGGCTGTAAAGTTTTTCACCCATTTGGGAAACAACTGCATCTCTGAAATTTAAAGGAGGCTTTATATAGTTGGATCTATCTATTTCCTGCTGTAATATTTTTTTAACATCTGTAGAATATGGTTTAAGTCCAAAAATGCGCGAAAGTGTAGTTCTGTTAACAGGGAAAGGAACATAATTGCCTTCAACATAGCTTAGTACTCTATGCTGATAATAGCGGAACTTGCTGAATTTATTTACAAAATCCCAAGTTTCTTTATCATTGGTATGGAAAATATGAGGGCCGTATTTATGTATGGAAATACCAAATTCGTTTTTGTAGTCATAACAGTGCCCTGCAATATGTTTAAGTCTTTCTATTATTAAGACTTTGTATCCTTTTTCCGCAAGAATTCTTGCAGCAGTTGCTCCTGATAAACCTGCACCTACTATGACTATGTCTACTTTCATAATGGATTCTTCTTTTTTTCCTTATTGATACCTTTAAATTGGATATATAGTCAAGTAAATTATTTTTTTTGACGGCTATGATACATAGTATTTAATAAATATGTTTATCTGTGTTTGGAATTATATTCGTCTATTATTTCTATGTAGCGTTCATATACCTTATCAGAAACCTGTTCCCATGTACGGTACAGAAATTCTTTGGCTCCTCTGCCTATTTTTTTAATTAGTTTTGGATGCTCCATAATATATATAAGTTTAGCTGCATAGTTTTCGGGGTTGTTTTCTGTTAGAAATCCATTTTTTCCATCTTCTATACCTTCTGCTGCAGAAGCGTCTTTAATGAATATGGTAGGCTTATTAAAGGCGGCAGCTTCACGTATAGTTAGAGGAGATGTATCGTATAGTGAGGGAAAAAGAAACAGGTTTGCTCTTGAATATAGGGCTTTAATTAAGTCACGATCCCGTATAACACCCAGCATACTAACCACTTTATTCATTTTGTAATTTATAACCATCTGTTTTATATCTTTTTCTGCATATCCCTGCCCTACAAGTATTAGTTTAAATTGTTTACCTTTATTCATAACAATTCGAAGCGCTTCGATCATAAGTTTAAGATTTTTTTCCCATCGATGCTGGCCTATATACAAAAGGACAAAATCGTTATCTGTCACATTCATTATTTCCTGTCCCTTATGTATATATTCTTCCTGATTATTCGGTACAGTCAAATCAGTTCCATTATACATTACTTCAATATTACCACGGAAACCATACTCACGAAGAGTATTTATCGTAGCCTTGTTGGGAACCCATACGTGATCTACTGCATTGTAGTAGTTAATTAGCTTTTGCATGGCAATTGTACGAAGCCACTTAAAAGGAAGGAATCTTTCAAAATCATCTCTATATTTGGAATGGAAAGTAGCTATAATAGGAATATTTTTTTCCCGGGCGATTTTTAGTGCAATACCGCCTGTAAAGAATGGAGAATGACTATGAATAATGTTAAATGGGACAGATGAAATTATCTTTTTAAATTTCATATTAGGAATTGCCATACGGTAAGGAGACATTTTTGGAATTGTAAAAGACGGACAACGCAGAATTTCGAAGGGTTCATTTTTAGAGTCTTTATAGCCAGGAAAAGAAACAGTTACAACATAAGCTCTTCCGTATTTCTTGTTAAGCCAGAAGGCATAATTACGGGTTACCATTCCGACACCGTCCATAATGGGAATAAATGAGTCACTAAATTCTCCAAACACTTCCATACAATTTCCTATTTCAAGATCATAAAAAGTTTTAGTTTATACTTTTATTATAATAACATTATATCAAATTTATAAATATTGTTAAATATAAATGTTTTAATATAATAAAAATTTTTGCAAGAACATTTCATGAGCAAATAGATGATTTGTCCTTTATTGTATTATATTGGCGTTGTTTGTTATGGATAAGTTTGTTTAAATGGTATAGAATTAATAATGGTCTGTATTAATATCAAAAACGTGAAGGGAGATAATAATGAATAAGAAGTTTTTTTTGTTTCTTGCTTTGTTCAGTATACTTTTGGTGTTTTCGCTATACGCGCAGGATTTAAAACCCCTTGGGAATGACCTATCGGCGGTTTTAGACGGATTTGGGAAAGAGATACTCCCCAACATCGCGCAGAGTTCTCTGTCGGGTACTGGCATAGGTGAGGCGGAAATTGGGGATTTCCCGCATATGTTTTTTGCGCTTTCGGGAGGTGCTGTGCTTTCCCATGGAATAGGAACATTTATTGATAAAGATAATACCAATTTTGAGCTATTAAACGTATACGGATTAATAAATACGGCACTGGAAAACGCAGATCAGAATGTGCAGAATCTATATACTACCTCCAAAACCTTTTTCCCCTATCCCAATTACAGACTGTCGATAGGGTTCGGCACTGTGTATGGGATAGAGTCTATTGTTACTTTTGCTATTCTTCCTCAAGGTCTGGTAGATTTCGGGACAGGATTGGCAAATATTACCGGTATTACCTTAAACAGTTTTAACGGGGGAATAAGGCTCCGTAAAGTTCTTCTTTCCGATACGGGAGGGTTTCCTGCGGTATCGTTCGGAGCTGGGTATTCGTATTCCAGCTTTAATGCGGGCTACAGTTTAAAGAATTTTAGTCAGCCAATGTCAAGTTTTACGTTAAACTTAGAGGGTTCGCTTAACATGGCTGCCGCAGTACACTCTGCCGGCTTTGATCTTGGAATTTCAAAGAAATTCTTTGTTTTTATTCCGTTTTTAAAAACATCAGCATGGTATCAGTGGGCGGATTACAAAGGTACGGTTAAAGGTTTCGATGCAGTTGTTGTGAATACCGACGGTAATGAGATCACTAGATATTCGAAACAGGTTTCAACAGACCCGGGAGCTTTATATGCACTCCATAACCTTTCGCTATTGCTTACAGGAGGGCTGGAGATTAAGCTTGGGGGATTTGCATTAACAGCATCCGCTGTGTTTAACCCATCTAATCTTTCTGTCGGTGTGGAGACGGGCCTTCGCGGACAGTTTTAAGTTTTATCTTTGTCCTTGATATAAAAAACCCTCACATTTTTGTGAGGGCTTTTATTGCTTGGTAAAGTGATAGCTATGGTGTAGGTGTAATGCTTACCAATCCTGCTGTTCCGGAAATTAGCAATTCTGTACCGGCCCATGCAAGGTCTGTAAGTGTTCCGGGTAGTCCTGAATTAAAGGGATAGTGCATGACTGTTTCGGCTGTGCTGTTGTAGATAAACAGATCTCTATCGGACAGCATGGCAATGTAGCTGCCGGCACTTTTAGCTGCCATTTTAGTTATACTGTATGCTTTGGTATCTGTAATAGGTGTAGGTACAGCTGTAAAAACATAGTCTGCATCCCCTTCTGTAAGTTTTACAGTATAAGCACCCTTTTCGGTTCCCATTACAAGGTAGGTATCTGCGCCTGTTTTGTATCCGGC
>QNBI01000200.1 GCA_003641675.1 Spirochaetota bacterium
ATCCGAGTTCTTTAACTCTAATTAGAGCAGCGTTGACATCCTCCTCTTGAAAACCTCTGCTAAGGAGCTTAAGTCTAAGGCCGGCATGAGAATGCATGGAACGGGACAGCAGATTTAAAGCACGGCGCTCGGCTTCCAAAACCCGGGATTCTTTCTGCACTTTCTGCAGAGAATCTCTTGATATTTCCCTATCCTTAAATATCCCGGCTTTAAGAATTACATCTTTTAATAAAAAAAGAGAGGAACCATCGGAAAGCAAAACTTCGTAGAATTTGCCGGCAGAGCCTCTCTTCTTAAGCGCAATAACTTTTAAATTATCTCTTCGAGAATTGGAATTTCCTTCGAGCGCCTCTCTGTCCGTATTTTTTCCTTTCCACCATACGTGCATCCCGTGTTAAAAACCCGTTTGCCCTTAGAGCAGGCTTATTGGACTCGTCATATGCCGTCAGTACACGTGCTATACCATGCCTGCATGCACCTGCCTGTCCGGAAAGCCCTCCTCCTCTTAGATTAACAAGAATATCAAATTTGTTCAGGCTGTCCGTTACGGCAAGCGGCTGTTTTACATATATCTGATACTCCTCTATTGGGAAATATTTTTCGAATTTTCTGCGGTTTATAATGATATTCCCGCTGCCTTTCCGTAAGTAAACTCGTGCTATGGAAGTTTTTCTTCTGCCTACAGCAACTGCTAAATTCTTAACCACCTTTTTCTCCTATCTAATTAGTCTTCATTTCCACTTTAACCGGTCTCTGAGACATATGGGGATGCTCGGAACCCGCATATATTTTGACATTATTAAAAAGTTTTCTTCCAAGCCTGCCCTTCGGGAGCATTCCCTTTACAGCATGCTCAAGAGGATATGTTGGTTTTTTTGCTATCATTTTCGCGTAATTTACCGACTTTAATCCGCCCGGATACCCTGAATAATGGTAGTACATTTTCTGTTTTGCTTTTCTGCCTGTAACTATTGCCTTTTCTGCATTAATTACAATAACATAATCGCCTACTTCCATATTCGGTGTAAATATAGCTTTATGCTTCCCCCGTAACAAATCTGCTACCTTTACTGCAAGCCTTCCGAGGACCATACCCTCTGCATCTATGAGATGCCACTTTCTTTCAATTTCTTTGGGTTTTATAAATATTGTTTTCATAACACTACCTTAATGTAATTTCTTAATATTATTCCTATTAAACTGCAAGATGTACTTTTTATCAAATTAGGCAATTGTTGTCAAGCATCACTGCTCATTCTGTTTTGTTTCTGTTTTCTCATCTTCTTCCAGCTCTTCCTTTTTTGCTTCTATTTTATCCTTTATATCTGCAATTCCGACAAAAACGGAAACCGCTCCCACCAGAAGGGCAAAAATAGGAATACCGCCCTTTAAAAATGCAAGCACTTCATTCCACCAGTTAAGAGACCATGAAAATGGAAGAATTGAGTAAACGGCAAAAAGCACAAATACAATACCAAGCAAAAGAGCAATCATTCTTGAACCTCCGATAGATCCTTTTTACTATACTATCTTTCTTTTCTTACGCTTAAGATAGTAAATTTTATAAAACTGTCAAGTTTAATTTTTTACAATAGAACATATTATTCCTTGACCTTTAGTTATTTTAATATCATATTTATTTTTAAACAAGTAATATCATAAAATTAGGGAGGGATAAATATGTCGGATAAGAACCCATTAAGCCTCTCAGTCAGGGCTATTCGCGAAAGAACCGTACTAAGAAACGTATACCTCTGGATGGCAGCGGGACTTACCTTAACCGGAGTGGTTGCGCTCGGCTTTGCCTCCTCACCTCAGCTTGTTATTTCAGTTATCCGTAACCCGATTCTATTTTTCGGCCTTATTATAGGAGAGTTCGTATTGGTCTTCTTTCTCTCCGCCCGTATTCAGAGTTTAAGCCCGGCCGCGGCTACAATGGGGTTCGCCTTTTATGCTATCCTTAACGGTGTTACCCTGTCCCTGATTTTTCTTGCCTATACAGGAGCAAGCATAGCATCGGCTCTTTTTATTACAGCAGGTACATTCGCAGGTATGAGCATCTATGCGGTAACCACCAAACGGGACCTGTCTTCCATGGGCCATTATCTTATAATGGGTTTGTGGGGATTAATTATTGCATCTTTAGTTAATATGCTACTAAAGAGTACCGCTCTCTACTGGCTATTATCCTACGGCGGTGTTGCACTCTTTCTCGGGCTTACAGCCTATGATACGCAGATGATTAAACGATGGAGCGACGAGTTGGGGGACTCCGTTTCGGAGGCGGATTATTTACGAATTTCCATACTTGGTGCCTTGAAACTTTATCTTGATTTTATTAATTTATTTTTGTTTATACTTCGTATATTCGGGAGAAGAAGATAATTCTTCTTTAACAAAATTCAATCTACTTTAAGGAGTTAAAAGATGAAGGTTAAAATCGATGCAGATCTATGTACGGCTTGCGGGCTTTGTTCTGACAGTGTTCCGGAGGTTTTTAAACTCGGCGACGAAGTAGCCGAAGTAATAAAACCGGAAGTTCCTTCCGAATTTGAAGATGCTGTACGTGATGCAGCGGCGGATTGCCCCGTAGAGGCAATTATTGTTGAGGACTAGTTTCTTATAACCTGGCTTTTAAAAGCCAGGTTTTTTATCTAAAACCGATTTTGATCTCAATTAAATTTTAAAAAATTATTATACCAACAAAATAAATTAATTTTATAGGGGTATAAAAACATGGAAGTAATTTTAACAAAAACCTATGACGACATGAGCAACGCTGCTGCACAGGAAATTGCAAGGCAGATAAGAAAAAAGCCCAATTCTGTTATAGGTCTTGCGACGGGAAGTACTCCGCTCGGAACTTATAAAGAACTAATAAGACTCCATAAAGATGAGGGGCTTGATTTTTCCAAGGTTATCACCTTTAACCTTGACGAATACTTAGGCCTATCTCCGACTCACAAAGAAAGCTATAACTTTTTCATGTGGGATAATCTTTTTAAACACGTAAATATAAATCCTGAAAATGTACACGTTCCTCAAGGGTTAGTGGAGGACGCAGAGGAATTCTGCCATTGGTACGAGGATGAAATAAAAAAGGCAGGCGGTATAGATCTGCAGCTTTTAGGGATTGGAAGCGACGGGCATATAGGCTTTAATGAACCCGGCTCATCCTTCGGTAGCAGAACAAGGGTAAAAACACTCGATGAGCAGACTATAAAAGACAATGCAAGGTTTTTTGACAGTATAGATGAAGTACCCCATTTTGCAATTACCATGGGCGTCGGCACTATTCTTGAGGCACGTAAAATAGTACTCGTAGCAAGCGGCGATAATAAAGCCCCGGTATGTGTTCAATTCATAGAGGGTCCTTTAACAAGCCAGGTAACGGCATCCGCCCTGCAGCTGCACCCCCAGGCAATTGTGATACTCGATGAGAAGGCGAGCGTTCAGCTTAAACGTAAAAAATACTATAACTGGATACGAGACAACAAACACACCGTAAAGAAATACTTAGACAGATAAATACCAAAAGCCTGCACAGATTATTCTATTATTTATTCAATCGTAGCCGTGCATGTTTTTTTAAAGGCTAAACATAATAGACTTTGCTTACGATTATTGTATTATACCATACGATGGTTAGGCGATTTAGTGAAAAGGTACATAATTTGCACTAAATTCCTTTGAAGATTCTAATAGTCGATCAGAATTCCATCGGTATATCTCGATCTTTAACTCGTTTGGCAACTTTCCTTTATCTTTTGTTAAATAATCCATAAATATTTTCCCATAATGATAATCCAAGAGAATATATAATGCAGAATTCCAATATGTCTTATTTTCATTATTTATGAAATATTTTTCATTATATATTGACAAATATTTCAGATATGCTAAAATAAGGCGTGTTTAATGATATTTGCCTTCAAAACGATAACCATAAATTAACTGTAGACAGTAAAAGCGGTGTTGTTAAGGAACTTTATGATGTAAAAAGCGCTGCCGAAGAAAATCTTGTCATACCAGGGAATGGATATTCATTTGGAAAACTTTTTAAAACAAAGAATGACAGGGATGATTTTCTTAATCTTAAACTCACAGATTATTCCAAAGATAATTTTATAGAATTTTCTGATAAATCACATAAAATACATGAACCGGATGAAAATTTCATAAAATACAAGAGTTTTAGAAATTATTTGGAGATTGATTTCGCTGTTAATTCCGATGGAGCTGAAAGAACCGGTATAGAGCTCGATTTTAATTTTGTTAATTGCCCTGGTTCAGGGAACGGCAAAGACAGGATTATCCCAACATCTCCATATTTAGAACCTAACTCTGAAAATGGATTTTATTTGATGTCAAGAACTTCCGGCAGATTTGTTATCCTTGTCTTTTCGGAACCTATTTCCTGCTGGAGACTTAAATATTCAAATTTTGGTCATCATATATTAGGCTTTCAGATCCTCTTAAAGGTTTTGGACTTAAAATTTTTAAACGGTAGTTCCCTTCCGGCTTATAAAAAATCTTCTGTCAGAATTTCTTTCGCTAAAGATCTTGAAGAGGCTTATTCGATGATAAGCAGGATCGGCGGTTTTCCCGTAGTATATTCATTCTCATCCGGAGGAATAGATAAGGCTTCTATTCCTATAAAAGTTGCAGGGAAAATTGACCATCTGTCTCTTATTGATCCTTTAAAAAAGGAGAAAAATATTACTCGACTCTTAAACAATAAAGGCATGATCAATATTAAGATGGATGAACCGGGAATTTATAATATTGTTGCAGAAAGTAATAGAAAAAGTACCGGTTATACCTTTTTCAATG
>QNBI01000201.1 GCA_003641675.1 Spirochaetota bacterium
AAATGGAATTCACAGGCTTGTCAGGATATCACCCTTCGATTCCAGTAGAAGGCGGCATACATCTTTTGCATCTGTTTTCTGCTCACCTGTTATCTCGGATGATATCGAGGTAGAGATAAAACCGGATGAAATTAGAATAGATACATACCGTTCCACAGGAGCGGGAGGGCAGCACGTAAACAAAACGGATTCAGCGGTAAGAATTACCCATTTTCCTACAGGAATTGTTGTTCAGTGCCAGAATGAGAGAAGCCAGCATAAAAATAAGGCAATGGCCATGCAGATTCTCCGTTCCCGCCTATACGACTATTATGAAAAATTAAAGGAAGAAAAGAAAGCGGAAGTGGAAAAAAAGAAGAAAGATATTTCGTGGGGGAATCAGATTCGTTCGTATGTTTTTCATCCGTATAGTATGATAAAAGACCACCGTACAAATTATGAAACGGGTAATACACAGGCGGTGATGGACGGTGCGATAGATGATTTTATTAAGGAATATCTAAAATTAAAATGGGCGGTTAAATCGGATGTCAATTAATATACTGCTGGTAGATGATCTTGCATTTATTAAGATGATTTTAAGAGATATTGTTGAAAAAGCAGGGTTTCGTGTCATAGGTGAAGCTTCCAATGGTGAGGAAGCAATAACCCTATACCAGGAACAAATGCCGGATGTTGTTTTAATGGACATTACCATGCCTAAAATGGATGGAATCTCGGCATTAAGGGAAATTATTAAAATAGATAAAAATGCTAAGATTATAATGTGCTCTGCTCTGGGGCAGCAAAAACTTATTATTCAGGCTATACAGATTGGAGCGAAGGATTTCATAGTTAAACCTTTTAAACCGGAGAGAGTAATAAAATCTATAAAAAAGGTTCTGGATATTGCTTAAAAAATTAGAACCGGTTCTCCCTTTTCTATTGCTGTTTTGTCTAAACTATACCTTTTCCGAAGCCAATGAGACTAAAAGTTTTCCCATTCCTACGGATAAGGAGAAAACCTTTAAAGTTGGGTTTTCCATGTTCACGGCGGAAAATCTTCAGGCGGAAAACCGCTATCTAATTTACAGTCTGCCTCTAATTTTAAGGGAGAATATCATTTCCATAGGTGAACATACATTTAGCGAAGAGGAAAAAAATGCATATAAACAACGGATAATAAACAGAGAAATTGCCTCTGTAAATAAAAAGGTGAGGGATCTCTTTTCCGAACGTAATAATCTCTTCCTCTCATCTGTATCGGGTATTAAAAGAGAGTCGCGTTTAAAGGATATAGAAAAGGGTTTAACCAATTTTAGGGAAAAAATGACTTTTTTAAGAAACCTTGATTCAAAGAAAATAGAATTTCCGGACAAAAAACCAATTGAATACACGGATAACAAACTATCAGGCAAACTCATAGAATCTCCTGAGTTTTCTCCGATGCAGCTTGCGAAAAAATGGAATGTTGATCTTCTTATTTGGGGAATGGTGGAACAGGTGGATGATATTCTTTACATTCGGGTTAATGCATACGAATCTGCTCTCGACAGGTCTGTTTTTTCCTACATAGATGCAGGTTCCAGAGAGAATGTATATTCTTATCTTAAAAATGCTGCAGAGGAATTATCTGATATTATTTTGGGCCATTCATGGGGCAGCCTTGTAGTAGAAACGGAACCTGCCGGCTCTGCTGTTTATGTAAACGGAGAGTTTAGAGGCTTCGGCAATGAAGAACTTAAGTATCTTTCCCCCGGAAAAACTGATATCAGGGTAGATCATGACGGTTATAAGAGATACACGGACACATTGGTTATAGAAGCAGGGAAAACTCATCATATAAATGTGAAGCTTGAAAGTATTAAGCTTGGAAAAGTAACGATTAATACTGCCCCGCCCGGTGCTTCAGTTTATATAAACTCCGTGTGGCAGGGTTTAAGCCCGCTTATTGTAGAAAGGCCGCAGTATCCCAGACATGTTGTAATTAAATATAAGGATTATGAAGAGAAAGAATTTACGCTGTCCAGGGATTCTGCAAATAATTTAAGAATTACCCTGAAGCGGAAAATTATTCCCTATAAAGAAATTGTGGAGAAGGAGAGGGACCAATTTTATTCGGCGCTTGGGCTTTGGTTCATTAGTATTCCTGTTCCTATTTTTGCATACGGTTTTGCAATAGACTACAAACTCGGTGAAATTACAGCAATAATAAATAATGATAATGAAAATGCTTCCCGCATGGCACTTTCGAGTGATATTATGTATTATTCTTATCTTGGAGGACTTTTTATAAATGCGGCACTTTTTTTAAATGGTGCGCTGCATCTATTTAATTATATTAAAACTGCAAATGAGTGAAGAGAAGAAGGTTAAATATGATAAAAAAAATTGCACAGGGACTTAAAAGGGTTATAAAGGCCGGTCGTACCGATGAAGAATTCCTTGAGTATCTGGAGGAACTTCTAATTGAAGGTGATTTCGGGGTCTCCGTTGCAGGAGATGTTGTTTCTGAATTTACAAATAGCGTGAAGAATATGAGGAAATTAAACAGGAAAGAACTGGTTGGTAAACTTAAGGATATCTTAAAAAAAGATCTGCTTGCTACAAGTATAGAACCGGAAAAGAATAAACTGAATCTGTTTCTTGTTTTCGGAGTAAACGGCGTAGGAAAAACAACAACGATTGCAAAAATGGCTCATTACTACATGCAAAATTATGGGCTTAAGGAGGTCGTTTTAAGTGCAGCAGATACGTACAGGGCAGGGGCTATTGATCAGCTTATTCTGTGGGGTGAACGGCTTAAGATCCCTGTTGTTCACCAGTCCTCCGGTGCAGACCCCGGGGCGGTAATATACGATTCCATAGCAAGTGCAAAGGCCAGGAAAGCTGAGCTTCTCATTGTTGATACAGCTGGTAGAATGCACAGCAGAGTAAACCTTGTTAAAGAGCTTAAAAAGATAAATAAGGTTGTTATATCAAATCTTCTGGACGGCGCCTATAAAAAGATACTGGTAATTGATGCGACAACAGGGCAGAATGCACTCCAGCAGACAGAGATATTTAACGAGGCAATCGGAATAGATGCAGTAGTTCTGGCTAAGTATGACTCCACTGCCAAAGGAGGAGTAGCCGCAGCTGTTTCTAAAAAATTGAAAATTCCCTTCGTTTTTTTAGGAACCGGAGAAAAACTTGAAGACCTTATACCGTTTGACATTAATGTGTATCTGGATAATCTGCTGGACATAAAATGAAACTCTCTGTCTTTGTTTTAAGTTATATACTGTTGTGTTCGATGATTTTCCCGGACGAAAAATATTACAGCTCCAATAAAATCGGAATGGCTCTTTCACCGATACCAATATACCGTACGGATGAGTATGACTATGTCCTTAAGATAGATACAGACCGCTTAAAGGAAACACGCAGGCTTATCAAGAAGGGTGAGGAAATACAGAGAGAGGAACTGCTTCACAGCAGAAGCGGCAGACTTATTACGAAAAAAACCTATGAAAAGGGTAAGCTTAAAGAAGCAGAATATTTTAACGGTACGGGGCAGATCCAGAAAAATGAATTATATAAGGACGGCAAGTTAACAGAGAAGGAGATATTTAGCTATCTAAAGGGAAGAATAGACAAAAAATACGTGTATGACTCAAATGATAATCTGCTCTATACGGATTTATATACAATCAGCAGAAAGGGCATGCTGATAAAACTGGTAAGGAGAGCGGGAGGAATTACTGCATCCAGAACAATGATTATCGGAGATAGCGGTGGAATTGCCGATGAATTAACAAATTATGCGGATAGGACAAATATTGTCCGATATAATTTTTCGGGTAAAGTTATTGAAACAGAAGAATGGAATAAAAATAGAGAAGTAATACGGAAAACAATTAAACGGGCAGAAAAAACAGGTAAAATAGAGTCTGTATTGGAAAATGACTATGAGAAAAATACTACGACTGCGGAAAAGTACAATTCAAAGGAAAAGCTTATCTATAAAAAAGCAGTGGATAATACCGGTATAGTCTACGAAGAGTGGTATACTCGGGACGAAAAGGGAAGAATAGTAAAGTTAATGCGCAGGAGCAGGAGCAGGGGAGATGAAGAGTGGATTTACTCCTACGGTTCTGGGGATACAATTACAGAAGAAAAGTATAAATTTCATGGAGCTCTGCAGAAGGCCACGCTGTATATAGACGATAGTCACAGAGTAGAAAAGTTCTACAGGAAAGGAGAGGAATTTATCCGTATATACTATGAAGAAGGAAAAAAGTTTAAAGAGGAAATAATTAAAAAAGGGAAGGTTATACGCGAACGGGATTTAAAAACGAAATGATAAAAACAAACTTCTTATTCTTTGTATCTTTAAAGTATTTTAGAAACAGAAGGAAAAACAGACGTTTCACGTCCTCTCTTCTCTCCGTTTTAGGTGTAGCAGCGGGAGTTATGACTTTGATAGTTGTTCTTGCCATAATGAATGGGTTTCAATCCGGCTTTATTTCAAGTATTCTTAGTATAAGTTCGTACCATATTAGGCTTTCTGGTATTAAATTGTCAGGGAACAGTTCTGATTTACAGTATTCGAATATTATGAAAAGAATAAAACAGCTTAAAGAGGTGAGTGCTGTTATACCTTTTTCTGAAAGCCAGGCGATTGTAAAAGGAGCGTATACCGAAGGAGTAGGATGCACTGTACGCGGTATTCCGCCGGATATTATGGAAAAAGACAGGTCCTTTAAAAGCAGTATGCATGTGAAATACGGTGTTTTCTCTGTCCTGCTGCCGAATACCGCAGTAATAGGAATTGAGCTGGCCAAGAGGATAGG
>QNBI01000202.1 GCA_003641675.1 Spirochaetota bacterium
ATAAAACAGAAAATAATAAACGGAGAAATAGTTGTTCCGGATGATGACAGCAAAGTAGAGGCCTGGGCCGAAAAAAATCTTAAATAACTAAATATTAAGGCGGGATTAGCATAAAAATCCCGCCTGTTCTTTTTTTATTCTATTTTATATCTCTGTTTTTATGTCCGTTACTTTTTAGAATAAATATAAAAAGGGGATACTGTAATGTCCGAAACCCTTCTTAGTATGAGAAAAATCACAAAAAGGTTTCCAGGTGTACTTGCAAATGATGAGATATCCTTTGACCTGTTTAAAGGTGAGATACACGCTTTGGTAGGAGAAAACGGAGCGGGGAAAACCACCCTAATGAAAATTCTCTACGGTCTCTATTCTCCGGACAGCGGAGAAATTTACATAAAGGGTAAAAGGATAACGATAAAAAATCCGAAAGAGGCAATAAACGGCGGTATAGGAATGGTGCATCAGCATTTTATGCTTGTTCCGCCCTTTACTGTTCTTGAGAATATAATAATAGGGGAAGAAACAAAAAAATTCGGACTTTTAGATGAGAGCCTGCCTGCTGAAAAAATTAAGGCTTTAATGGAGAAAAACGGATTAATAGTTGATCTCAATTCCAGGGTAGAGGATGTTCCTGTAGGGCTTCAGCAGCGCGTGGAGATTTTAAAAATTCTCTACAGAGGTGCGGAAATCCTTGTTTTTGACGAACCTACAGCTGTTCTTACGCCTCAGGAAGTGGAGGATCTATTTAAAACTTTTAGACAGCTTATATCACAGGGGAAAGGTATTGTTTTTATAAGTCATAAACTCGATGAAGTACTGGAGATAGCGGACAGAATAACTGTAATTAGAAAGGGCAGGGTAATAAAAACCCTTAACAGGGATGAAGCAACGAAATCTCTCATAGCGGAACTTATGGTCGGAAAGCCCGTCCTGCTGGAGGTTAGCAGACCGGACGTTAAGGAGGGGCCTGCGGTGCTCGAAGTAAAATATTTGTCCCTGCAGGATTACAGGAAGGTTAATATTCTTACCGATGTAAGCTTTACCGTTCATGCCGGTGAGATATACGGCATAGCAGGGGTTGAAGGGAACGGGCAGACAGAACTGGTCGAAGTAATTGCAGAGGCTGCCCCTATACTCCACGGGGATATTCTCCTTAACGGTGAAAGTATTACTAACTGGGATGTAAGACAGCGCAGGGAAGCCGGAATAAGCCACATTCCGGAGGACAGACACAGATACGGGCTGCTGCTTCCGTTTTCTCTGGCCGAGAATTTAACTCTCGGTATGCATCACAAAGAGCCATTTGTTAACCGGTTTCAGATTATTAATAAAAATAAGATAAGGGAGCATGCAAAAGCTGTTATCGAGAAGTTTGATATAAGAACACCCTCCGAACTCACAACTGCACTGGCTCTTTCAGGAGGAAACCAGCAGAAGGTTATTGTGGCACGTGAGCTCAGCACGGAGCCGAAGCTGCTTCTTGCAGCCCAGCCGACGCGCGGTGTGGACATAGGAGCAACGGAGTTTATACATAACCAGCTTATGATTGCAAAAAAAGAGGGAAGGGCAGTACTGCTTGTTTCCGCCGATTTAGATGAGGTAATGTCCCTCTCCGACAGAATCGGGGTTATGTTTAAGGGCAGAATTATAAAGGAATTCGAAAGAGAAAAAACAACAAAAGAAGAAATAGGGTTTTACATGATGGGAGAAAAAGAGCATGCCGGTAATTAAATTTAAATTTAACAAGTACAAACTCTTAGAACTTTTTGCTCCTGTGGCCGGCTTTATTGCCTCTATTATTGTCCTTTTAATTATTGTCATTGCAGTAGGGGAAAGCCCGGGTAAGTCTCTGGTTGCTATCTACAAGTTTAGTCTAAGCAGCAGTGCAAAAGTAGCTACAATACTCTCCATGTCTATTCCGCTTTTCTTTGCCGGTATTGCAGTGGCCTTTGCATTTCAATCCGGTGTTTTTAATATAGGTGTGGAGGGGCAGTATTACTTCGGCGGTTTAGTGGGAGCTATGGCAGGTATATATCTTCATCTGCCCGCTTTTATTCATATTCCTGTTGTAGTTCTTTTCAGCATGCTGGGAGGAGCTCTCTGGGCCTTAATACCGGCAATACTTAAGGTAACCAAAAATGTCCATGAAGTTATTACTACGATAATGTTTAACAGTATTGCCCTTGCCTTTGTAAACTACCTGGTAAACGGGCCGCTGTCCGGTCTTGGAAAAGGTAAAAGTCTTGAGCCGCAGACCGCAAAAATTCAGAGTACAGCGCTGTTCGGCAAGTTAAATGGTGCTTTTCGTTTTTTGGGCTGGAATGTACCGGACTATGTTTATCTTGACTACAGTTTAATTGTTGCAATTATTATTGGGTTTCTCGTATGGTTTGTACTGTTTAGAATGAGGTACGGTTTTGAGATAAGAGCCGTAGGCACATCTTTGGATGTTTCAAAGTATGCCGGTATAAAGGTAAAGCGGGTTCAGCTGGCGGCGTTTATCTTAAGCGGCGCTCTCGGAGGTTTAATCGGCCTGCAGGAGATTTTTGCTATCCGCGGGTACTATACCTATAGCATAGCCTCCGGGCTTGGATTTGACGGCATTGCAATTGCTCTAATAGGTAAAAATTCTCCGCTTGGTGTTGTATTTGCTGCGGTTCTTTTTGCCTTTCTAAAACAGGCCGGATACGGCCTCCAGTTTTATACGGCGGTTCCGAACTCTGTTATATATGTAATCACGGGACTAATGATTCTCTTTATCGTTGTAATAAACGAAGTTGTAGCGGCATATATTCGGGCCTTGAGAAAAAAGGAGGCTGTATAATGAATTTCGGACTTATTCTGTTTTTTCTTGTTAAAGGGCTTGAAATTTCGGCTCCAATTGCATTTGCTGCTCTGGGCGCCGTTTTTTCAGAAAGAAGCGGAGTTGTAAATATAGCGCTGGAAGGGATTATGATTGTTACATCCTTTACAATTGTATGGGCTTCTTTAGCACTTAACAGTATATGGATGGGGTTGTTCTTTGCAGTTATTGCGGGCATGCTGATTGCCTTAATTCATGCTGTCGTAAGCGTTACATTTAAGGTTGACCAGATTGTATCCGGAGTTGCCATTAATATATTAGCCTTCGGGCTAGCCCGGTTTTTGTCGCAGAAGGTTTTTGGTCAAGAAACGCAGACTCCTACAAATCCGCACCTTTTCCCGCAGCTACTGGGAATTAACTCTATGGCCTTTGTGC
The DNA here is from genome assembly GCA_003641675.1 of Spirochaetota bacterium. Lineage (GTDB taxonomy): Bacteria > Spirochaetota > Spirochaetia > SZUA-6 > SZUA-6 > SZUA-6. The sequence continues at coordinate 3,239 of QNBI01000202.1, forward strand.
TTATACCGATTGCAATAATAGCCTGGTTTGTGCTTTACAGAACCGTTTTCGGGCTAAGACTGCGTACTGTAGGTGAAAATCCGGAAGCTGGTGATACGCTCGGGCTAAATGTTTTAGGTCTCCGCTATGCAGGCGTTATTATAAGCGGTGCAATGTGCGGATTTTCCGCAGCTACGCTGTTTCCATCGCAGTGGATTTCCGGAATGACAGCTGGAAGAGGGTATATAGCGCTGGCTGCTATGATATTCGGAAGATGGGACCCAATTGGGGCGATACTTGCCTCTTTATTGTTTGGATATGCAGATACCTTCAGGATAATGTTCGAAACAAAAATCCCAATACCAAGCCAGTTTGTTCAGATGTTTCCCTATATTCTGGCTGTTGTTGTACTGGCCGGCATGGTCGGCAAGGCACGTGCGCCTGCTGCAGACGGGAAGCCGTACGAAAAGGGAGAAGACTAAAACTTTTATTTTAAAACTATACTTCGAGTTTTCATCCCGATCCTATACTTCGATAAAACAGCCTGTTTTTGCAGAGCTGTATGCTGCGTCTGCAAGTTTCATAGAGTGTACTCCTGCAGCACCTGCATTTTCTGTGATTTCGCGGTTTTCGATCAAGGCTTTTACAAATGCCTCGACCTCTTTTAAAAAAGTATCAACCTCTCTGTAGGGCAGTTTCTTAAAAATATTTTTGATATCTTTGTTCTGCATGGGAGGGTACCAGCAGGTTAACTGCGCCCGGGCATAAACCGGCGTACCTATCTTTTTTTCTTTAATAAGCCCGGCTATTTCTCGGTGAGCACCGTGATAGTGCATCATAAACCCCACCTGAAATTTTAACCTGTTAGATTCTACTGCATTGAGCATTTCGAGTGCATCTTTATAGGTTAAAGCTAGAGGCTTTTCACAGAGGATATGTTTACCCCTTTCCGCTGCCTTAATTACCTCCTCCCTGTGCAGATACACAGGGGTCGCAATATACTGCATCTATATCTTCTCTGGAAAGAATTTCATCTAAGTCGGAGGTGCAGAAGGGAACATTAAACTCTTGAGCAATTTTGTCGGCATTGCTCCTGTTCATAATTCCTGTAATGGTTGAGTTTTTCTCATTTTTTATTGCAGAAATAATTCTGCGTTTTGCTATTCCTCCTGCCCCTATGATACCCCATCGCACCTTTTTCGTATCAATCTCCCTGTCTCTAGTTTAGGTTTTTTATCCAGTCTGCAATTATTTTTAATGCATCAACGGAGAAAGTTTCTTTTAGCCTGGCATATTCCTGCGGCAGTCCCGTTTTAGCATGCTGAAACAGGTGATTTAGACCTTTTAGTTCCATTACAGTGTAGTGTTTATTCCCTCCTTTTGCCAGAGCATCTTTAACGGATTTTAGGTTTGTTCGAGCCGGTACCTGCAAGTCTAATGAACCCCCCAGAGCTAAAACAGGGCATTTTACTTTTTCAAGCACAGGCCTCGGGTTATAGGCCAAAAAGAACCTGTACCAGGGAGAGAGAACGGCCTTTTCCTGCATTTTTATCTGCTCTTTTGTTAGCTTAAGATTTTTAA
>QNBI01000203.1 GCA_003641675.1 Spirochaetota bacterium
AAGAAACGGTAAAATTACCAATTTTATCGGCGTAAAGGAAGATATAACAGAACTTAAAAGGCTTCAGAACCAGCTCAGCATGGCGCAAAAAATGGAATCTATAGGCAACCTCACAGGCGGAATAGCTCATGACTTTAACAATATATTAACAGCAATAAACGGATATGCAGAGATTATCCTTGCAGACCTTAATCCGGATGACCCTCTATACGAAGAGGTTCATGCAATACAGGAAAGCGGGAATAAAGCAGCTGAACTTATATCCAAACTTCTCGCTTTCAGCCGAAGACAGATTATTAGACCGCAGATACTCGATATCAACACCATAATAAATGATCTATTGCCAATTCTTCCCAGAATGATCGGCGAGGATATAGAGATTAAAAAAGAACTTTCAGAGACAGTTAGTACCATAAAAGCCGACCAGTCACAGATAGACCAGATCCTCATAAACCTTGCAGTAAATGCAAGGGATGCATTAAATTCGAAATCGGACAGAAAGTCTAAAAAGTTTATTTCCTTTAAAACAGAAAATATAGCAATAAACAATGACTATGTGACAAACCATCCGGGAAGCTATAAGGGGAACTTTGTAATTTTCTCTGTAAGCGATAACGGTAAAGGAATGCCGGAAGATATAAGGCGCAGAGTATTCGAACCCTTTTTTACAACAAAAGAAATAGGCCACGGCACAGGTATGGGACTGTCCACCGTTTATGGTATTGTAAAACAGAACAGAGGTTTTATCTATGTGTACAGCGAACCCGACAAAGGATCTGTCTTTAAAGTATACTGGCCTGCATCGGGATTAAGAGCAGTTCACTCAAAAAAAGAAAACATGAATCTTTCTGTGGGCGGTAAAGCTACTATTCTTCTTGTTGAGGACAATGAAACGGTATTAAATTTCACAAAAAAGGCTCTCACCGAACTGGGTTATACCATTATAACTGCCAGGAACGGAAGGGAAGCACTCAAGCTGATAGAAAAGGACAGCAAACATTTCGACCTTATAATAAGCGATATCATAATGCCGGAAATGGGCGGCATTGAGCTTGCAGAAAATGTAAAGAGGTATAAAAAAGATATAAAATTCATCTTTACATCCGGTTATACTAATAATGAACTTGGGAATATAGACTTAATACAGAAACCTTACAGTATTTCGGAACTTTCCCAAAAAATTAAAAAAATAATAGGGGAATTATAAAAAATGAATAACGAGGAAAATAGTGAAATAGAAAAAAAGCTTAAGGTTCTTGAGGATGTTCACAGGGCAACGAGAAAAAATTTCAAAGATATGGTACAGCTGTTAATAGCCGTAGTATCTCTCTCCGACAAATTTTTAGGCGGCCATTTAAAGAGGGTAGCAGAGCTTGCAAGGGAATTCGGTCTGGAGAGCGGTTACAGCGATGATATTAGAGAAATGCTCTATTACTCAGCCCTTCTCCACGATATAGGCATGGTCGGCATGCCGGAGAGGATTATTACAGGAAACCCTGAAAGTTTTAACTACGATGACAAAATCATCTATGCAAAACACCCTTTAATTGGTGAAAAAATTATAAGCAGTGCATACAGCTTAAAGAGAATATCGGAAGTTATTAGATCTCACCATGAACACTTTGACGGTACAGGATTTCCCGATGAAATAAAAGGCGAAAAAATTCCCTTCGGTGCTCGTGTTGTATGCATATTAAGTGATTACGACAGTTGTTTATTTAAAAAAGGCCTGTCCCTGCAACAGACAAAAGAAACCCTCTTAGAAAATTCCTCCCTAAAGTACGATCCTGCCATGCTCGAAACCTTTTCCACCCTAATAGATAAAAAACTTAGCAACCTCGCAAAGGAATCTCATATTATACCGATAAAATCTCTGCAGCCCGGCATGTTTTTAAAAACGGATATAGTTCTAAAGAACGGCCTCCTGCTTCTGCCTAAGGGAGTTCTTGTAAACTCAGGTATGCTTAAAAGGCTTGCATCCTTTTACGGATTTATAGATGACAGGGTAAAAAGGGTGGAAGTTGTCTATTAGGCTGTACTACCGCGTAATACAGAGGAGAATTTCCCTTGCAAGCTGAGCATCTTCTAATGCCCTGTGCAGTTTCCCTCTAATTTCGATACCACATAGCCCGGCTGCCGCTTCCAGCCGGAACCACCTAAAGTGATTTCTGCTGCTGTCCCAGACGCTTCTATACTCTGCAAACATTTTCATTATGCATGCAGTTTTTACATTGGAGGGGAATCGTATTCCATATATCTTAAGGCTCTGTTTTATCATTTTTATATCAAATTCTATATTATAAGTGCATATGGTACGTCGTTTAAAAATTTCTTCCAACTGTCCCCTCCAGACTATATCGAATGTCGGGGCATTCTTAATATCCTCTTCTGTTATGCCATGTACTCCGGTAGCTTCCGCAGGTATGGCACAGGACGCATTTACAAGTGTATCGACTAACACGTTTCCGTTTATATCAACTGCCGATATTTCTATAACCTCATCGTTGCTGCCTAATCCGGTTGTTTCGGTATCTATAATAACCGGATTGGCTTTTACTATTTCGGAGGCAATTCTTTTTATATCTGGTGCAGGGTGCATACATACTAAAATAATCTTTATATTCCGACAGTGCAAGAAAAAATAAAATTCTTATATTAATTATTAACTTAACTTATGCAATAATGTATTTTAAACTATCTGTTGGCGGGGATTTCCGGAGGAAACACAGCACAGACAGAAAAAGCTGCAGCAGAAGGAACCGACGGGGTTAACTTCGCCATGGCCTATGGAACAGACGGCGCATTGGCGGCACTCGGCTTATGGGTTATGACAGACACAAAAGGGTGCAATCCGTCTATGAGCCCGCGCCCATTATTAGCAAATCTGTCTTAGACAAATATCCGGAAATAGAAAAAATTCTCGACCCGGTTTTTGCATCTCTGGACCTTGTAACTCTGCAGTCTCTTAATTCAAAAATTGCCGTTGAAGGCCAGAATGCAAAGGATGTGCCCGAAGGGTACCTTAAATCCAAAGGCTTTTTAAAGTAGAACACTAACGGAGACATCCATACGAAAAGCGGCAGTACAGGGTTTGTTAAAGTCAATGGGTTTCGCTTTTAGGGCTCATTAATGGGTTTGCATGGTTTGTTGTCGCTTTTGTCACCGTAAAGGCGAACAGACTTGCACATGGTTCAAACCTGTTTATATGGCAGTCTCCTGCACTTTTTATTAAGACCGCACTCATCGCTACACTGCTGCTTTCTCTGTTAGTTCTTTTTTTAAAGGGCTATAAATTTCAAGCGCTGCTGATAGGAGCGGTAGTGGGAGCAGGAGGACTCGGAACACCGATAATTTCCGGCCTTGTCCGAAACAACCCTTCCTTTATTCTGGAAGGAGCTACTGCAGCTGCATTGCTGGCTATTATTACCGACCAAATGCTATCGCTGACAGAGAAAAGCCTTTCCAGAGTTTATACTAAGGAATAATCCAACCCGCCGCGTAGCCCAAAAGTTAGCTCAAAGTCTAGTTCAAAGTTAATAGGAGGGAATGATCCATCTCTTTCCATTGAGCTTAACCGTATCCGTTTCTATATCGTAGACTCGCCTAAGGTATTTGCTGTTAATGATTTTATCCGGCGTGTCAATACCTGAAGTTTTACCCTTAACGAGGTACATTATCCGCGTGCTGTACAACATAGCATAGTTTGGATCGTGCATGCTCATTATAATTGTGAGCCCTTTATCTTTAGAAAGACCGGATACTATTTTTAGCACCATAATCTGATTTTTAAAATCGAGGTGCGCTGTGGGTTCATCGAGAATTAAAATAAGAGGATTCTGAGACAGCGCTCTTGCAATTAACACAAGCTGCATCTCTCCGCCGCTTAATTCGGTATAGAGTTTATCCTTTAAGTGCAGCGCTCCAACACTTTCCAGATTCCCAATGGCAATTGACATATCATTTTTCCCCGGACGCGCAAACGGCGAAAGGTAAGGGTTTCTTCCCATAACAACTACTTCCAGAACCGAATACGGGAAAACAGGTTTATGAAGCTGCGGAACATAGGCAATTTTCCTGGCAATCTCCCGGACGGATAGTTCTCTAATATCTCTCTCCTCAATGAAGATTCTTCCCTTTTCCTGCTTTAATATGCCGTCTAAGCATTTTAACAGGGTTGTTTTGCCGGAGCCGTTAGGACCCAGAACAGAAAACACCTCCCCTCTCTCTACTGCAAAGCTCACCCCCTTTAGAACACTAATGCCGGATTTTAAACCGGAATATGAAAAGGAAAGATTTTCAGTTCTTAACACTTCCTTACTGTTCATTTTTCTACCCTATCCATCCGGGTTTGCTTCTACGCATAGCCTGGGCAAAAATTGGAGCCCCTATTACGGCTGTAAGTATCCCGAGAGGTATCTCAATAGATACAGCAGAACGGGAAATATCATCCATTAAGATAAGATAGCCTGCCCCTAAAAGTGCGGAAAAAGGAATTAATTTTCTGTAGTCCGGCCCAACCGTCATCCTCGCTATATGAGGAATCACAAGCCCTACCCAGCCTATTATTCCGGAAACAGAGACACTTGCGGCAGTAATAAGAGCACTTGCAGTAATTACTACAACTTTTACAGCCTTAGGGTTAATACCCATAGAATGCGCCTCCTCTTCACCCATAGCCAGTACATTCATCTGCCAACCGAAGAACAGTAAAACAGCAACACCAACTGTAATAACAGGAGCAATAATTGCAAGTTCTCTGTATGACACCGATGTCAGAGA